>NZ_DASUIQ010000093.1:0-5383 GCF_036279695.1 Sulfuricurvum sp. | reverse complement strand
TAAAGCGACACTTTTAGCATTGAGTGAGGGGATGATTAACGAACTCAAAGAGACCGGAAAGATAAGAGGGTGTTTGCTTATGAACTCCGGTAAAGAGTGCTATAACCGTCACAGTGCTCTGAGTCATCAGATAGGGGTTGGTCTTCACTTTTTACTTGAAGAGTGTGAGCGATTTGTCAAAGAAGCGCAAGAGAGGGGAGAAATATCTCAACAAAAAGAGGCAAAAATTATCGCAGGGAGATACATAAACGCACTTAATGGAATGATCGTCATAATCCAAGCAGGAGCTTCGCAAGAGTTGATCGATGATTTGAGCGCTAATTTACGTGAACTGTTAGAGTAGCTTTAAAATCCAAAAAATGGGTTTTTGAGGTGCTCTTTTTATTTCACTATTTTTGTACTGACTAGTACACTAATATAGTAATGAAAGTGCTCGCGTAAATTTGAGGTGTACATTTTTGTACTGTTTAGTCTAAAAGAAAAGGATAGCAAATGTGTTTATTAAATATAGTGGAAGAAAATGATGCTACAGGTGTAGTCAAAGCAACGTATGATGAGATTAAAGGAATGTTTGGTGCTGTTCCGGCGGGCTTGAAAATGTGGAGTTTATTGCCTGATGGGTTACAACATCACTGGGAAGGGATTAAAACAAGTTTTGCACAGGATATGGAAACACAAAAATTTGAAACGGTATTACGTTATTTGGTGTCTGAGGCAAAAGAGTGTGAATATTGTTTGGGATTTAACGCCGGAATGCTTATCAATAATTTCGGTATGACGCAAGATGAGCTTATCACAATGGTAAAAGATCCATCAACCGCACCTTTGGATGAAAAACATACATCGCTTTTGCTCTTTGCTCTGAAAGTTGCCAATAAACCGACAAAGGTAAACAGTGCTGATATTGACGAATTGAGAGCATTAAACATGTCCGATAAAGAGATATTTGAGTTGGCGCATCAAACCACACATTTGGTTATGGCAGACGCATTATTGACTGCTTTCAAAGTCCAAGATTAAAGGAACTACTATGAATATGACAAACAATACTATTCTCATCACAGGCGGGACAAGTGGTATCGGCTATGAACTAGCACGACAACTTTGTGAAAAAAATACAGTCATTATTACAGGGCGTAATAGTGAAAAACTAGAAAAAGCAAAAAAAGAGTTAAAAAACATTCATATCTTCAAAAGCGATGTTGCCGATCCTCAGGAGATAACGGCACTGTATGAGATGGTTTCAAAGTCATTTCCTCATCTAAATATCCTGATTAATAATGCAGGTATTTCGAAAAAAATCAATATACATGATGAAAATGATTTCACCCATCTGACCCAAGAGATCAACACCAATCTAAGCGGTGTTATTTATATGTGCAACCAGTTTTTGCCTCTTTTAAAGCGACAAAAAACTGCCGCTATCGTTAATGTCAGTTCTGCGTTGGCATTTGTTCCATTATCCATCACCCCGGTATATTCTGCTACCAAGGCGGCATTGCATTCATTTACACGGTCACTCCGTATTCAGCTAAAACATACCCATGTAAAAGTTATCGAATTGATGCCCTCTGTTACAGAAACCCCTTTATTGGATGAATTTGAACAAAGAGAGCTAGATAAAATGGTAGTCATGCCTGCATCGCAACTTGCTCAAATAGCTATCAAAAAAATGGGTAACGGTACACTAGAGATTAGACCAGGACAAAGTAATGCACTTAAAATGATGAGTCGTATTGCCCCAAATTTTGCACTTAATATGCTCAATAAATAATATCACGAGCCGATGGCTCGTACCTCATTTACGCCGCAAATCCGAGGATATAGTAGGTCGGTTTTCCGTCCACTTTTTGGAGACTTACTTTGTACTTATCCGCAAAATGGTTGATTTTCTCCATTGCGTCACTTGAACTGATCTCACTTGTTGCATCGATCTTGATTTTAAAATAGTCGTTACTGTTCGACATCGCTACATACGATTCATCCGTTTTCAACGCTTCGTGCAAATCCAAAATATGTTTGATAATTTTCTCATACCCTGCCGTATTCTCTTCGATTCGGCTAAGTTGGAGGCTTAATGCTTCATTAGGGGCATATCCGAGTTGGTTTAAAATCGCTTCGTGTGTCATTAGAGTGTTCCTTTGTAAAATTAGAGGAGTTATTCTAACATAGAAGTTTAGTTAGACTATAATATCTCTATGAAATCACTCCTAATTCGTCTTACCCATGGTCTTTATGACCAAGATATTGCCGAGTCTGAACGCGAAATCGTGCAGCAATGGTTTAGTATGAAACTCCTCACGCACGAAGAGGGGAAATACCAGTTTGCTTCTCAGTACCGAGCCGGTATCGTCTCTTTGGCTTCTGAGAGCGGTGCGTATCTTCAGACATTGGGAGAGAGTATCCGCGACCACTTTATCGAAACCAATAATCTAATGGGGGCGAAAAGCGGCGATATGGTTATCGCTCAGCGGCTTTTGGGACGACGCGGCGGTCCACAGGCGAAAGTCGTCGTCATCGCAGGGCGAAGTGAAACCTACAGCGTCGCGGTCGTTACGATGAAAAACGGGTATTTGAGCCTCCAAGACATCCGCACCGATCACCCCGCAGGATTTGCGATCAATGATCTTCCCGAAACAGCCGAGGGATCGCTCTATCAGATCAACAACCAAAGCGGAACGATAGCCGCCTATTTGGGGAACCTTAGTGACCCTAAAGTGGATGAAAAAATCGTCCTCGCCCTCTACAACAAACACGATGCATTTGAGGATGACGTCTTAGCTATGGCACGAGAGTTTCCCAAAGAGGTCGATGCGTCGCTGTATCCCCACCGCCGTGATCTGCGCCACTTGCCGTTTTGTACCATCGATCCCGTAACCGCCAAAGATTTCGATGACGCGATCTGCTACATCCCTGAGACCTCCACCCTCTACGTCGCTATCGCCGATGTGAGCGAATACGTCCACCCCTTCGGTGCGATCGATGCTGAGGCGATTTATCGCAGTTTCTCCATCTATCTCCCCCATCGCTCCATCCCGATGCTCCCGCGAGAACTCAGCGAAACCCTCTGCTCGCTCCAGCCTCTCGTCGATCGTCTCGCCTACACCTTTGAGATGCACATCGATCCAGTAACCTACGAGATGGACTCATTTGAGCTCTATGAGTCGATCATCCATTCGCACCGTCGTTTCAGTTACGAGCAAATCGATGCCTTTTTTGAGGGTAACCACCACGCCGAAAACGAGAAAGAGGCGCAAGTGTTAGCCTATATCCCTCTGCTCAACGAGTTGACGTATAAGCTTCGAGAAGAGCGGATGAAAAAAGGGTATAACTTCCGCTCCAGCGAGTTGGAGATGCGGATAGACGAAGAACAAAATATTGTCTCCACCGAGTTTGCCGTCGAGACACCGTCGCACGCTCTGATCGAAGATTGTATGCTCCTTGCCAACAAAGCGGCCGCATCGATGTACGAGCGGGGGGTATTTCGTATCCACGAATCCCCTAGCCCTCTCAAACTCCAAAGCCTCTACACCGAGTTGGCGAGCATCGGCATTTTCGTCGAGTCCCAAGGCTCGATCAAAGAGACGATCATGGCGATCCAAGCCGAAGCGGAGCGACGCGATCTCATCAGTGAGGTCGATACCCTCATCATCCGCGCTCAGATGCAGGCACGCTATGCTCCTTACAATATGGGGCACTTTGGTCTCGGATTTGATCGCTATACCCATTTTACCTCTCCGATCCGTCGTTACAGCGACCTGATCGTCCACCGCCTCCTCAAAGCGATCAAAGCGGGTGATACCGAAGAGGGATCGTATGTATTGCGAAACATCGAGTCTCTTTGTACCTCCATCAGTGAAAAAGAGCGCGAAGCGAGTGACATCGAAATCCGATTCCAAGAGCGCAAATTCGCCCGTTGGGCGGCCACCGTCATCGGTCAAGAGTTCAAAGCCCGTATCATGCGCGCCGAAGAGCCGTTCATCGCCGAGATTCACGACACCATCACGGGGGCAAAAGTACAAATCACCTCACAATTTGGGTTGATGCTCTTCGATGACATTATCGTCAAAATCGAAACTGCCAACCTCGCCACCGCAAAAATCACCGCGTCGTTTGTACGACATATCGAAAAGGAGTCGGATGAATCGGCAGGATCTTGATCGTCATCTTCAAAACAACAGTGCTCCCCGTGCCATGGCACTCTTCGGCGAGAGCCATTTCCTTATCGACCGCTACGCACACGGACTCGCCCAGATCGAGGGGGCATCCGTTTTGAGCCTCTATCATGACGAATACGATTTCAACACCGCCAAAGCCCACCTTTCGCAAGGGTCGCTCTTCGGGGATAAAAACCTCCTGATCGTCAAACACGAAAAAAAGCTCCCCAAAGCCGAACTCGACACCCTCGTGGAACTCGTCGGAAAAAACAGTGATAACACCTTTATCTACTGCTACTACGGTGAAGATGTCAAAGGAGCCGACACCGCATTCAAAGGTACGCATACGGGATCGGTTCGGTTCTTCCATCCCTTTGCCGCCGAAGCGCGCGCTATAGTGATGCAAGAAGCGCAAGCGCAAGGGGTTCAGCTCGATAATCAAGCGGCATTTCACCTCCTCGACATCCATAACAACGACCTCGCCCTCGCCTGCAACGAGCTCTCCAAACTCTCCATTTTAGGCAAACCGATCGGGATGAAAGAGATCGACGAACATGTTTTCGGTCTGAGTGAAATCAAACTCGACCACTTCATCGCCCGCGTTATCGAGAAAAAAGAGTTCCTCCCCTCACTTCGTCACCTCCTCGAATCGGGAGAAAACGAGATCCAGCTCCTCACCGCCATCAGCGGATTTTTGACCCAACTCTATCTGTTCAACAGCGCCATCAAAATTCACGGTGTCGCCGATTCGGCTCTCGTATTGGGGTATAAACTTCCGGGATTTGTCGAAAAAGAGCGTGCCGCCCTCTCGATCAAAATCTCTCCTGAGGGGTACAAACGGGGGATTAATCTCCTCCTCGATACCGAGCTGAAAATGAAATCAACCGGCTCGCCGGATCAAGAATCGTTGCTTCTTTCTGCGTTACTGAAACTGCAAGCAATCCTTTAACCAAAACTAATATTAAGCTATTTTTCAGTATAATCCGCGCGTTCCTTGCTCTTTGCAACACGACTGTCGTGCTGTATTAACACCATAAGGGGCGAACACCATAAGGAGACATACGCTATGAGACATTACGAAAACTTAGTAATCGTAAAACCTACTCTTACAGAAGAAGAGATTAAAAACACCATCGCTCTCGTTGAAGAAGTGATCACTGCAAACGGCGGTGAGATCGTTGCTCGCGACGCAATGGGAATGAAAAAATTGGCTTACCCGATCGAGA
>NZ_DASUIQ010000092.1:0-3404 GCF_036279695.1 Sulfuricurvum sp. | reverse complement strand
TGAGATAGGACGAAATGTGGCACGAATCGCGTCAGCATTTGGTGCAAATGTGTGTTATTACTCTACCTCAGGGAAAAATGAGAACAGCGAGTATGAAAAAACGACCCTCAGCCGTTTGATCGAAAACAGCGATGTCATCTCGATTCATGCACCATTGAACAAATCGACGGAGAATTTGATCTCCCACTCCGAATTGTTGCAGATGAAAGACGGTGCGGTATTGCTCAATCTCGGTCGCGGTGGAATCGTCGATGAGGATGCCCTCTCGGTCATTATCGACGTCAAACCGATCTTTGTCGGACTCGATGTCCTCGCCAAAGAGCCGATGAAAACACCTCATCCTCTGTTATCGGTCAAACATCCGGAGCGCCTTTATATCACTCCCCATATCGCATGGACATCCCGCGAAGCACGCGAACGTCTGATCGCCTCTACAATCGAAAATATCAAAACATTTGTAACAGCGTAGGCAAAAAGAAAGCGATCCCTAAAAATACGACAGACGTTGTAAATACCTCCACCGTCACGGTACGAGGTGAACAGTTATAGAGGGATGCGAGATTGACGTTCGCCACGGCGAGCGGGACAATCAGTTCTAAAAACAAAATCCCTTTCACTACCCTATCCATCTCAACCATCCCTAACACAGCAAACGCGATCACGGGTATTAGGACAAATTTAGTTCCGTTGACCCATGCGGTGAGTCGCAGGTTTATCTCTCCTAATTTAATCCCGTACAGGTATATCCCAAACAACACTAACTGCATGGTCATCGAGGCATAGGCTCCCATCATCAGTGTTTTATCCACCGCAGGGCTTGGGACGTATCCGATGAGATTGAGGAGAATCGCAACCATCGCCGCCCAAAGGACGGGGAGTTTGAGAATATTCATGAGCGAACCCTTTACACTGAACTCTCCGCGTGAATAATAAAAGACTCCGATGGTATAGACCACAAAAACATTGACGAGATTGATGAGGGTGAGATAAGGGACACTCATCTCACCGAATAATGCGATCCCGAGCGGAATGCCGAGATTTCCGGTATTTCCGATCAATGCCGCGACGGTGGCGATAGAGCGCTCTTTGGGGTTATGAAAGAGAAGTTTAGCCAAAGGGATCATCAGCAACAGCGCTAAAAGGGAAATCCCCAGATAAAGTGCGGGAGCAAAGAGAAGCTCCGTATCGATAGGGCGTTTGAGCAATCCCCAAAAAGTGAGAAAAATCTGTAAAAAATAGACACTGAGCAGAGTTATGGTGCGGTCATCGATTTTTTCTTTGAACGTCCATTTCGCACCGAAACCGACAGCGATAAAGAGGTAAATACCCATAATAGAGAATAAAGTTTGCATTGTCTTTTTTTGATGTGTATTGTAGCGAAAAAATTAGTATGGTTTTTTGAGTCACAGCTAACGCGCACTGGGGTACAATCCCGACAATAAGGAGTCATACAATGGCAAAAGTATTGATTATCGGCAGCGGCGGTGCGGGATTGGTAAGCGCACTCTCAGCCCACGAATGCGGGGCAGAGGTGATTGTCACTTCTAAAACCCTTCCGACCCGTTCCCAAACCTCGATGGCACAGGGGGGAATGAACGCAGTTTTGGACTCAAATGACAGTGTTGAAGCCCATATTGCTGATACTCTTAAATCCTCCGCCGGATTGGGGGATGAAGAGCGAATTACCCTGATGTGTGAAAAGGCTCCTGAGGCTATTCGATGGTGTAACAGCATCGGTTTGCCCTTTAGCCGTGATGAGGGAGGTGAGATTGCCCGCCGCCGTCTGGGTGGAGCCTCTGCTCCCCGAGCGTGTTATGCGCAGGACTATACGGGACTTAAACTCCTCCATACCCTCTATGATCAATGTCTTAAAGCAGGGATAGAATTTAAAAATGGCCGCTTTTTACTCAATTTGATCACGGATAATGAGACTAACCGCGTGTTAGGTGCGACATTTTTGGTTATCGAGAGCGGTGAGGTGGAAGAGATTCGAGCCGATGCCGTCATCCTCGCTACAGGCGGGTATGGCAATCTTTACGGCAAACACTCGACCAACTCGACCCAAGCGAGCGGGGATGGATTGGCGGCGGCAGTTCGTGCGGGGGCAAAGCTCGCCGATATGGAGTTTATCCAGTTCCACCCAACGGCGTTAAAAGGCTCATCCATTTTGATCAGTGAGAGCGCTCGCGGTGCAGGGGGATATTTACTTAATGCTAACAAAGAGCGTTTTACCGATGAACTGGCTCCCCGCGATGTCGTGGCACGCGCCATCCATGATGAGATGGCTAAAAGCGGAAGCGTTTATCTTGATATTCGCCATTTGGGAGAGGAGTTTATCAATCATGAACTCCCTCAGGAACGAAAATTAGCACAAATCTATGAAGGGATCGATCCTGTCCATGATCTGATACCGATCAAACCCTCCGCCCACTACAGCATGGGGGGAATTGAAGTCAATACAAAATGCATGAGCAGTGTTCAGGGTCTATTTGCCGTCGGTGAGTGTGCGAATCACAAAACACATGGCGCTAACCGTTTGGGGGGTAATTCGCTTTTAGAATTGGTCGTATTTGGACGTGAATGCGGACGTAATGCAAGCGAATATGCAAATAAACGTCCTGCCCCTGCTGTGGAAAATAACCAGTTAGCCAAAGACACCAACTTTATTCGCGGGGTGATGTATTTCACCAATCAGATCGATTTTTATCAAAAACAGGAGATGTTAGCCAATATCTTCTATAACAACGTCGGTTTGGTACGGGATGATATGGGGCTTAAGGCGGTGCTTGGGGCGATTCGTCAAATGCAAAAGGAATTGCCGTTTATGGGACCGCGGGACAAGTCGAAAATTTGCAATACCAATCTGGTCGAATTTATCGAGTTCGGAAATAAAATCGAGTTAGCGGAGATGATCGTTGTGAGTGCAATCAGCCGTGTCGAGAGCAGAGGAGCGCATTATCGGGTCGATGCACCACAAAGGAATGATCGGATGTTCGGAGCTCACACAATTACATGGAAAGAGGATGGAGTGCTATGCGCGGATTTTATGCAATGAATGAAGATATAGATGATGAGTTTGAAGATGATGAAGAGTATGAGAAAGAGTGGTGTGATTGATGGAAATAACTATTTTACGCGGAGAAGAAGCTCACTCTTATAACGTCGAGTTAGAGAACGTTACCCTTTTGAGTGTTTTAAATCATATCAAAACGAAGCAAGACCCGACCCTCACCTATTCACATGGGTGCCGAAGCGGAGTATGCGGCAGCTGTGCCGTACGGGTAAACGGGCGTGAAGAATTGATGTGCGAATACAAACCGAGTGAGGGGGATTTGATTGAGCCGATCCGAAATGCCCGTGTTATTCGTGACTTGATCGTTGATACGTCATCTATCGAACGATTT
>NZ_DASUIQ010000091.1:0-17669 GCF_036279695.1 Sulfuricurvum sp. | reverse complement strand
GTCCCCTCTCTCCCCTCGATAGTGTTGTTTCCAACTCCTGCATAAATTTGGTTATCCGATGCATTACCGTAAACATCGGCTGCTCCGGTACTCATAATTTGTACCTCTTCAACATTCGCCTGCATAAATGTAGAAGCTAGATAACTTTGGATGGTATCGATCCCTTCGGAGGCATTTTCTGTAATACTGTCACTGTCCTCTCTGAAGATATAGGTATCGTTACCCACCCCTCCGATCAGAAAATTGCTTCCGGCTCCGCCATCGAGTATGTCGTCTCCTGCACCCCCGCGTAATATGTCATTTCCCGCGTTGCCCGTGAGGATATTATCTACACCGTTACCGATCAGCGTATCGTTACCGGAGCCTCCGGTCGCATTTTCGATTACGGCACCGTATGCGATACCGAGATTGTATGAGCCGTCATAGGTATCGCTGATTCCGAACTCACTATAAAAACGGGTTGTTTGGATGCTCGAAAAAGCACCTTCGTTGAGATTGATCAGTGAACCGCGTGTAGAGTTCGCTACCGAAATAGTATCGTTACCGCCGCCATCCCAAATGGTTATACGAAACGGTGCGCTATCATCATAGGTGTAGACATCATCCGTAGCATGATACGTCATATTGGCACCGTACATGTATTGGATCGTTGCAATATCATAGATCATAGGGCCTTCGGCATAGACGTAGACCCATGAAGAAGTTTGAGTATCGTACCACCAGTTGTTCGCCGGCTCATTATACGACATAACGGAATAGAGTTGATTATCCTGACCAGTCGGAAGAAATGGACCCGCTTCGGAGCCGCCGTAGTTACCGGGATGCTTGAGCCCCAAGGTGTGTCCAAGCTCATGCACTAGCAGGTGAGTTGCAGCATTGAGAGAGTAATTTGTGGCGGTAGGACTGATCCATATATCTCCACCGCATGCCCAGTAGTTGTTCGGGTAGTAACTCCATCCGGATGCTCCGCCATCGGATACATCGGATGAAAAGGCGAAACGGATGTCTCCGACTTCATTTCCGGTTTCCGCTATTTCGGTAAACGTCAGATTTGTGACGTTTGCCCACCGTTGTAGTGCTGTGCGGGCTATGTCTGATTGTGCGGAATTCAATCCGAAATGGGTTGCGGAGTTGGGTTCGTCACTAGGAGAATAGTTATCCTCCCAAAGTGCGGTAGAGTTGGTTGTCCATGGGAAACTAAAACTGAGCGATGTTCCGGTGCCGGTGGCTCCGCCCCATTTGTATCCGGATAAAAGAGTGTTGATTTCGGAATTACTCGATGCCGAAACAGTAGATGTGGCGGGTGCTGAACGATAATCACTCATGAGCGTACTCTTTGTATTTTGGTGTTATATCGAGTATTGTATTTAAAATATACAAAAACTAAATTTAACTCATGTGGATTTTAGAGTTAATTTTTTGAGAATTAGAAAAGCTGGTTTTCTAACAACTGAAAGGCTTCAACGCTCACTCTAGCGTTTAGCTCTAATAAAGTGATGTGTGTAATTACTAAATCACGGAATTGTTCAAGGCTATCTTGCTCGATCCGGTAGAGTTTCGTCCGCGCTTCGAGGAGATCAATTTGGCTTTTTAACCCTGCTTTTTGCGCCATTTCCACCGCTGATAGGTTAAGCTGTGCGGAAGTACGAGCAGTTTGCAACACGTTCAAGTTTTGTAGATTGAGATCGAGCTGTTGGGTGAGTTCATCGATATGATACGTGATCTCTTGGCGTGTTTGCCACTCTTTTTCGAGGGATGAAGCATAGATGCGTTTTGCCTCATTGATTCGTGCATTTGTCTGTCCGCCTTGATAAAGCGGAATGGAGATTTGGACGTACGCGCGGTTGTCGGTTTTATACATCGCTCGATCATTGGTATCATTCTCGCTCCGACTGAGGCTGAGATCGATTTTCGGATAATGTTCGGATGCACGAAGATCGATCTCTTGTTCTGCGATACGGCGAGAAAGATTGGCGATACGAAGATCGGGATTGTTTTCCTCAACATTCGTACTTTGGTTTTTAAAGATTTCTGGATTATCTAAAAAATGCTCTGACAAAGAGGGGAGGGTTTGGATCGGGGTTCGGATAAGGTCTTCTAATTTTCGTTGTGCTAGGTATGCTTTGGTGTGTGCGGTATTGATCTCCATCATGGCGCGATCACGGTAAAGCTGCGTTTCGAGAAGATCCATTTTATTGGATAGCCCTTGAGTGAGCATCTCCGATATGAGAGTATGTTTTAACGCATAAAAGCGATGGTTTGCTTGAGCCAATTCGAGAGATCTTTGTGCTACGATCAGTTCAAAATAGGCTTTGGCAACAGTGCTTCCAAGCTCTTGGGTTGATTTGAAGGTTTCGGTTTGCGCTCCTTGAACTTTCAGTTCTCCTTGATCGATGGAGATAAAGACTTCAGGTCGGTAAAGCGGTTGGGTAAGAGAGAGGGTATAGCTTTTGTATATTTCGGAAACATTGGTGTGGAGGTCATAATTTTGGACATAATCATGTAATCCGCCATTCAGTGAAAGTTGGATTTGTGGGTAGAGTTTCCCTTCTCGTTGTTCTTGTGCATAGGAAGCCGAGTCGCTTTCGAAGCGTTTGGCTTTGTGGGCATGATTATTTTGGAGCGCTAAAGTATAAGCTTCTGAGAGGAGAAGAGGCTCAGCAGTGAGCGTCGTTTTCACCAAAAAAGCAATAAGGATGAGATGAAGCGGTTTATTGTTCATTAAAGCTCTTTGCAAACATCATTTTGAATGGATGGATCAGATAATCGAGCATTGTACGTGATCCGTTGACAATCATAGCATCGGCGGGGATGCCCGGTTGCAAAATGAGATGGTTGCGAAATAGTTCTTGTTGCCCTTTTTGTGTAATTACGATTTTAATCGGATAATAAAGGGTACCGGTTGTTTCATCCGTGATTGCATCGGGGGCGATATATGTCACTTTTCCTTCTACAATATTAAGAGATTTGATATGGGCAAATCCGGGAAAGCGAATTTCAGCATGAAGTCCGGTATGGAGACTTGCAATTTCAGTAGCACTGACACGGCCATCAATAATAAGATTTTCGCCTGATGGGACAATTTCAAGGATCGATTTGCCTGCGGGGATAATCCCTCCCAGCGTATGCAACTGAAGATTTGTTACCGTCCCCTCGACAGGTGACGTGATATGGGTACGATTGAGGGTGTCACGTAACGCGGTGATACGTGAACGTAAATCGGAAACTTTGGTCTGTGTTTCACTTAATCGCTCTGTTACCTCTTTTATGAAGCCTTGTTTTTTGGTAATGATCTGTGTTTGGAACTCCGATATTTGTCCTTGTAATCGTGCTATATCAGAGCGTGCGGATGCAATATCTCCATCGATTTTTATCTTTTGCCGTTCGATCTCACGCAAATGAAGTTTATCGGTAAGTTGCTGTTCATAGAGAACTCTCCACTCTTTGACCTCTGTGGCATACGATTCACTGAGGCGGGTGTTGGCATTGATGATTTCACGTAGCCCTTTGATCTGGTTTTGAGCTTGTTCGATCCGTCTCGAGAGCATCTCTTTTTCACTCTCTAAAAAATGTCGACGAGCATTGAACTCGTTAATTTGATTTTGGGTGATGGAGGTGCATTCAAAGCTGGTACATACATCGGAAAGCTCGGATGAAAAACGGATAGAGGTTTGAGAATCTCGCTCGGCTATAAGTCTGGATTCGGCTGCTAGTGCTTCAGCAAATTGGGTGAGAGATATTTGCAATTCCGTATTCGCACGGGTCGTATCGAGTTCTAGGAGAGTCTGCCCTTTTTTGACATGATCGCCATCTTGTACGAGGATGGATTTGATGATCCCGCCTTCTAGATGTTGAATGAGACGGTTATTCGAAGCAACTGAGAGTTTTCCCGGAGCGGGAATAGCGCTGGAAAGTGGGGCTAGAGTACCCCAAACACCGATGATTAAAAGAAGAAAAACAAGGATACCAATTCCCATACGACGATAACGGCGATCTTCGGTTTCAGGTGCAGTATGTGGCTGTGTCATGGTTGAGTGCTTTCGGGTAGGGTCGTTTTTTGAGATAGGGCTGTAAGTACTTCGTTGCGACTTCCATACAGTTGTAAAACTCCTTCGCGCAGAAGGAGTATTTTATCGGTGATTCCTAAAATGGCAGGACGATGGGTTATGAGTATCACGGTAATAGAACGTTTTTTGAGCTCGGTGATAGTGTTGAGCAACGCACGCTCTCCTACATCATCAAGATTGGAGTTCGGCTCATCCAAAACAACGATACGAGGGTAGTTGTAAACGGCTCTGACTAATCCAATTCGTTGACGCTGACCGCCGGATAATGATGCACCTCCGATACCGATCGGAGTGTCGTAGCCTTGGGGGAGTTTTAATATCATCTCATGTACACCGCATAATTGTGCCGCTTCAATCACTTTGTCCGGATCGGGAATCGCGTATCTGGCAATATTTTCACTTACACTTCCCTCGAAGAGTTCGATGTCTTGAGGCAGGTATCCGATATATTTACCTAATTCAGAACGTTCATAATGATCAATAAGTGCACCATCAATTCGAACATTGCCGCCTGATGGTGACCATATCCCTATCAGTGCACGCGCCAATGAAGATTTTCCGGCGGCACTTGGCCCGATAATACCGATCGTTTCTCCGGCTGCGATTTCAAAAGAAAGATTATGGAGAGAGGGGATTTTACTATCCGGTGGAACAAGCGTGAGATTTTCTATACTCAACCGTCCTTTTGGCGCGGGGAGAGACGTTTTAGGCTCTTGTTGAGGAAAGTCGTGCATGAGTTGTCCCAATCGGCTGTAAGCGAGTCTTGCTGAGGTAAATTGTTTCCATGTGTTGGTCATTAAATCCAATGGGGCTAAAGCGCGTCCGAGGATAAGTGATCCAGCCATCATCATCCCCGGAGTTACTTCTGAAATGATGGCTAAATAGCCTCCTAGCCCTAATATGAGCGATTGCATTAGTATACGTATTAGTTTGCTGGCATTAGACCAAACCCCTGCTTCATCACTGGCGGAGGAGTGTTCACTGAGAAAACCGTGATAGTGTTTTTTCCATCTATTTCGGATTTGTTCATGCATTCCCATGGCTTCGATGACTTCACTGTTGCGAAGGCTTGATAAGATAAAACTTTGAGAGCTTTGAAACAGTTTAGAAGAATTTTCAATTCCCTTTTTTGTTCGTATCTCATTCATGAGTGTCAGTGCCATGACGATGATGATGGCCACCACTCCAAACCATCCGAACCACGGATGGAATAAAAATAAAATTGCGATGTATATCGGGATCCAAGGGGCATCAAAAAAAGCAAATAGGGGCGTACCCCCTAAAAATTGGCGAATCTGAGAAAGATCATTCAGGGGTTGGGCTGAGGTACGAGAGGGAAAACGGTTAGCCAATGCAAACATACACTCAAATAGTCGATCACTAAGGCGGGCATCGACTCGATTGGCTACACGTATCAAAATACGAGAACGTACAAATTCTAAAAGTCCCATGACCACAAATAACGCGATAACAATCAATGTTAGCATTAAAAGGGTCTCTTCGCTTCGACTGGCAAGAACCCTATCGTAGAGTTGAAGCATATAGAGCGGTGGGACTAGCATCAATAGGTTGATAAATAAAGAGATAAATGCCGTAAAATAAAAAGTTTTTTTTGATTCGCTTATAGCAGTTTTTACATCATTCGGCGCGTTGTTAATCTTCAAAATTTAATCCCTTATTATCTAAGAGAAGTATTTTAGCCTATCATGGTGTTGAATACAAGTAAAATCATTTCCATAAATAAGTATAATTTGGTTAGAATTTGTCATTAATGCAAAGAAGATTACCAGATTGAAAATAGCCCTAATCGCCGATGAATTAACCTATGATGCTTTACATAGATTACATGAGATTTGTCATGTAATCGGTCTAACGAAATAATGAATGGATATATGTACTACATTCGAAATATAGTTACTATTTTCGGAAAGTATCAATTCTTTGGTTGGGGACGAAAACGAACCGGGCGTTTCGCATCATGGTGCCATAACCGTTTCGGCGGAACACTGATCCTCCTCGAAGACGGATTTATCCGCTCTCTCGGTCTAGGTATTGAAGGTTCTCCGTCGTTTAGTATCGTGGAAGATGATGTGGGTATCTATTATGATGCTACTGCTCCTTCGCGTCTCGAAAATAGTCTCAATACGTATGATTTTACCTCAGATGAAATGCTGATGAGAACTGCACGTGAGGCTATAGAACTTATACGGATTCATCGTCTCAGCAAATACAACAATGCCCCCGATGTGAGTGAAGGGTATTTCGGGGATGATTGCGAGAGAGTTCTAATCGTTGCTCAGACGGCTGGGGACGCTTCACTGCGCTATGGAATGGCAAATCAGTTTAGTACCGATGAGATGATCGATGCGGCGATACATGAAAATCCGGGTGCCGAAATATGGCTTAAGATTCATCCTGATGTCCTCAGCGGCAAAAAGAGTTCTGATATTGATATTGAACAAGCGCGTCAGAAGTGTAAGATTATCGAGGAAAATTTCAATCCGATCTCTCTGTTGGAACATTTTCAGAGTGTTTATACAAAAACTTCTCAGATGGGGTTTGAAGCACTGCTCATGGGGAAAAAATGTGTCTGTTTCGGGATGCCGTTTTATGCGGGATGGGGGATAAGCGATGATCGTGTGATGTGTGAACGGCGTACGCGAAGATTATCTGTTCAAGAAGTATTCGCCGCCGCTTATATCCTCTATACGCGCTATTATAACCCTTATAAAAACTGTCCATCGGATATTTTAGATACAATCGGCGAGATAATACGTCAACGGCGTATGCAGCGAAATCGTTCGAATAGCGATACGAAAAAAAAGGTATTGGCAATTGGAGATTCTCATATCCGAGTCTTTGAACATCACTATTTTAAAAGGATGTTTCCAAATACAGAGTATACAATCGTGTATGTTCCGGGTGCAAGTGCGAGCGGAATCCGAAATGTCAACTCGCTATCACAAGCCTATAGTATATTCCGATCTGCTCTCGAAGAGGGGGGATATGATGAAATCATTGTCACACTAGGTGAAGTAGATGCCGCCTATGCGATTTGGAAAAGGGCTGAAACGCATAATGTGAGTGTGAATAGTATTGTCGAAGATGTGATTGAAAAATATCAAGAATTCATTCTGTCACTCCAAGGATACGCTCCTACAACAGTTTTAAGTACCCCATTCCAGACCATATCCGATTGTCGTGGGTGCAGCGATGAGACGAGTACCGTTCGAGCCGGTATTGATATACCGATCCGTAATCGGACGGAATTGAGTGTTGAATTCAATCGTCGTATTAAACTATTTTGTCACGAAAACTCTGTAAACTATTTGGATTTGGATTCATGGTCATTAGGTAAAGACGGTATAGTGCGTTCATGGCTAATTCATCCCAATAATCCATGTGATCATCATTATTATCGGTGGCGATATGCTATGATGATTATTATCAAGATGCTTATTAGGAAAGTAGGAATATGAACTTTTTTTTCGGTTTTTCGTATTGGAAACACCCGTTTGTCGAACCGTTTTTCGATGAGAAACCGATTTTCATCAATCCGTTGTTGGGTAAGAAACATCTCGAAAAAGCGCTACGAAAAGGGTTGAACCCGCAAAGTACAATCACGATCTGGGGTAAAAAAAGTTTTCCTCATGTGGAACAATATGCTCAAAAACACCATATAAATATTGATCGTGTGGAAGACGGATTCATCCGGTCGGTGGGATTGGGATCGGATTTAACTCAACCGTATTCGCTCGTCGTTGATAGAGGGGGAATATACTTTGATCCCTCGTGTGAGTCAGAGTTGGAAGCTATTTTGCTGCATCACGTTTTCTCACCCGAGGAAGTAGTCCGTGCGCAAAAAATTCGCCACTATCTAGTGGACAAAAAGCTCTCTAAATACAACCTTTATGACAATACTGATTTGGATTTTCCAAAAGATAGGCTTATTGTTGTTGTACCCGGACAAGTAGAGGATGATGCATCAATTCGATACGGTGCTTCGGGTATGAGCAATCTCGAACTCTTACGTCAAACGAGAGAGAATCGATCTGAGGCATATATTGTCTATAAGCCTCATCCTGATGTATTGGTGGGAAATCGTATCGGTGCGGTTAATGAGGATGACGCACTTCGTTATTGTGATCGGATTGTCACTGAAGTGGGGATAGACAGCGTGCTCGCTCATGCCGATGAAGTCCATACGATGACCTCACTAGTCGGGTTTGAAGCACTCATGCGTGGTATACATGTGGTGACGTATGGAGTACCGTTTTATGCGGGATGGGGATTGAGTGAAGATAAAAAAATTTGTGAGAGACGGACGCGTAAGCTCGATATTGATGAATTGGTGGCGGGAACCTATCTCCTCTATCCGCGTTATCTCCATCCTAAAACACGCAAGAAGTGTGAAATAGAAGATGTTCTGGAGTATTTAGATAAAAATCGGCAACACTTTAAAGACTCTTTGTGGATGAAATATCGAAACTGGGTAAGTCGTAAAATACAAATGATAATACGTGTTCTAAAAGGGTTAATATGAGTGTCAAGCGCCGCGTCGTTTATTATCTAAGCGGTTTTGATCCTCGTGGTGTGCGCTATTATCATTCGCTTTATAAAGAACATTTTACAAAACAAAGTGCTCTCAACGGACTAACGGGGAGTGTTTCATCACGTAAAAAGATCCATAATCATCTCTATCAATGGGAGATAGAAGCCCATGTACAAGGCAAAGCGGTTCATACAACATATCGTTTTTTGAGTTGGGATGATATTATCCGGCATGAGTGGTCATCGGGGCTTTTTAATTATTATAAAGACATTTTTTTATTTATTCGAGGGTATCTATTAAACGGTTTGTTCGTCCCTTTTTCTAAACACTCTCCAAAACAGCTTATTGCGGGGTTATACCCGTTGGTTTACTTGATCGGAGCATTATTGCTAGCATTTTATGCCGGAACTACGCTATACCAAATATTTCATGGATGGATTGGTGGTTTGTTAGGTGTAGGTTTGGGGCTGGGAGTGCTGATACTATTGCAACGATTTGGTGATCGTGTCGGGGTGTTTTGGCTATTACGGATATATATATTTTGTTTGCATTTAAGTAAAAATCAGATCGAGAGGATGGAAGAGAGGATTTCCCATTTTTCGGCAGATATGATTAGTGCACTCGATAGTGAGGAAATTGATGAAGTACTGCTTGTCTCTCATAGTGTCGGGACGATATTAGCTGTCAGTGTATTATCTCAAGCATTAAATAAAACACTCAATTGGGATAAATTTGGGATGGTAACACTGGGTGAGTGTATTCCGCTGGTGAGTTTTCAGCCGGATGCGAGAAGGTATCGAGATGAGTTGCAAGCTATCGCCAATCATAAAAATCTTTTTTGGCTTGATTATACGGCACCGATCGACGGTGCCTGCTTCCCACTACACGATTTCATGAAGAGCAGTGGCATAAAAACAAAAAGTACTTTATTCCCACGGTATCTTTCACCTAGATTTCATACTGTATTTGATAGAATAACATATAAAAGGCTCCGAAGAGATTGGTATGCTACCCATTTTTTATATATTATGTCGAGTCAAAAAGTGGGAGAATACGATTACTTTGCTATGACTGCGGGTGCGGAGTTTATCCGAAATAAATTTGATCGTCAAAAGAGCTAAAAATGTCTTCATGTCCTTTTCATCAACCGTTTTTTCCTAAGCCACTGAGCAATAAAGCCTCACTGTTTTTTACCTTTTTTAAAAAAAGACGTTCTTGGCTTGATGGGTTGTATGAACGCAGTTACAGTATGAAAACAGGACGGGTTAAAATGCCGGGGCTTGATTTACATGTCATTAATCAACCCGATCTTGTTCACCGTGTTTTAGTTGATGAAGTGAGCGAATTTCCGAAAAATAAACTGTTAGGTCATTTATTAGAACCATTACTCGGAGAGAGTATTTTTACCACCAACGGTGATCAGTGGAAGAAGCAGAGAGAAATGCTCAATCCATCATTTGAAATGACACGCATATCACACGTATTCGGATTGATGAATGATGCTGTTAAAGAATTAGGGGAACGCCTTCATTCAAACGGATCAGAAAATCATTTGAATATAGATCCCGAGATGACCTATGTGACTGCGGATATTATTTTTCGCACCATATTGTCTGCACGACTTGATCGAAACGATGCTATGCAAATCATCGAAGCCTTTGTAATGTTTCAAGAAGAGACGGCTCGAACGGCGATGCGTACAATGTTTAAAATTCCGCAATGGCTTTGGTTTTTAACAGGGGAGAGCAAGCGTATAAAAGCCGGTAATGCGGTACGCGATGTTTTGGCGGATATTATACGACCACGCTATGATGCCGTCACATCTAACACAATAGGGGCGGAGCGAGATATTCTTTCTTCGCTATTAACAGCGGTTGATGCAGATACGGGTGAGCGATTTTCATTTGAAGAGATTCTCGATCAGGTCGCGATGCTCTTTTTGGCTGGGCATGAAACCTCTGCAAGTGCTTTGACATGGACAATCTATCTTCTCTCTCTTTATCCGGAGATTCAAGAGCGTGCTTATGATGAAGTGATAAGGATTACAGGAGAGGGTGAATTTGATCCCTTGCAAATTAAACAGATGGATTTGATTACCAATATTTTTAAAGAGACCCTTCGTCTGTATCCTCCCGTCGGTTTTTTTGCAAGGGAAAATGCAAACGAGACGCTAATGCGGGGTAAAACAATAGCTAAAGGGTCTTCTGTTGTGGTCGCTCCATGGCTGATTCATCGGCACAAAGAGTTTTGGGAAAATCCAAACGGCTTTGACCCAGACCGCTTTAATGACCCTCAATCCATTCACAAAGACACGTATTTGCCATTTGGAATGGGACCTCGTATCTGTATCGGAGCATCCTTTGCGATGCAGGAAGCGGTGTTGATCTTGGCAACGATTATTCGTGACTTTAAAATAGAGCTACAAGAAGGTTTCGTTCCGGATGTCGTAGGACGACTGACGGTAAGATCTGCCAATGGAATGCATGTGATTTTGAAACGCAGAGCGAATGGATGAGAGAACGATTAGCCGGATTTTTGCTGATGTGTGCTGTCGTACCGTTAGCTATCTTGGGGTATTTGATAATTTGTTATGCCGGTATCATAGGGAAACCTTCTCGAGGACGTTCTGGGGTGCGGGCATTGGATCATTTTGTGAATGCTAGTGTCTTTAACGGATATGCATGGGAATCTGTTTCCTCTCATGCGTGGCGTGAACGTGATAACAAATGGTGGGCTTCATGGGTCATCAAAGTGACTGACACATTCCAAAAAGATCATTGTATGCGTGCTAATAAACGAGAACAACCGCTCATTGATCTGATGCTGCATCGAGGATTACATGAACAGACTATTGGAAAGAAGAAATAAGACACTATGGTGCATCGAGGATTAGAATCATTTAAAAACAAACATGTTGTTTTATTACAAGGTCCTGTCGGTCCTTTTTTTAAACATTTATCGTTTGATCTGCAACAAATCGGTGCTACCGTACATAAAATCAATTTTAACGGCGGAGATTGGTTTTTTTCTTCTTCTAATGCCACCAACTTTACGGGAACTTTTGAAGATTGGTCAGATTTTTTTATTGGTTTTATTGAGCGGCACCAGATCGATACCATACTATTATTTGGTGATTGTCGAGCTTATCATCGGGTTGCTCATGCTATCGCTGATAAAAAAGGACTCGATATAGGTGTATTTGAAGAGGGGTATGTTCGACCCGATTACATCACTTTTGAAGAATTCGGTGTAAACGGTCATTCCAAATTACCGCGTGATCCAAATTTTTATATGTCATTAACCGATAGTGAGTTTACTGTAGCGGAAACTGTTCCGGTCAAATATGTATTTTGGCACACAGCTTGGTATGCGTTTCTTTACTATTTTTGGAGTGCTTTGCTGTTTCCGTTATTCTATGGCTATCAACATCATAGATCTCTAAGCCCGTGGGAAATTACCTTTTGGATTCGCTCAGTGTGGCGTAAACAGTGGTACAAATTGAAGGAAGCCGGTATTTGCAACGAGTTAACTACCGTGTATTCAAAAAAATATTATCTATCCCCCTTGCAAATTTCGACAGATGCACAAGTAACGGAACATTCGCAGTTTGATTCCATAGAACACTTTATTGAGAAGATAATCGGCTCTTTTGCGTTTTATGCTCCTGTAGAAACAATACTTGTTATTAAACATCATCCGCTTGATAGGGGTTATCATGATTATTCCAAGTTGATTAAAAAGGTATCGACGCATCATAATGTTTTTTCACGAGTACGCTATATACATGATATTCATCTTCCCACCTTGCTTGAACACGCTCGCGGGGCTGTTATGATTAATTCAACAGTAGGACTTTCAGCGATACATCATAATGCTCCTTTAAAAGTGTGCGGAAGTGCTATTTATGATATTGATGGGCTTACCTATAGAGGAACATTGGATGATTTTTGGGTAGATGCAGTGAATTTTAAAGTTAATTATGAACTCTACATCCGGTTTAAAAAATATGTTATAAGTAAAAGCCAGATAAATGGAAATTTTTATCGTCGGTTAAAAAATACCCATTTAAATAGCGGTATTATTTGGTAATTTTTAATCGCATTGAAGGATGAACATAGATGAAAAAAATAGCGTATTGGGTAGTAGGGATCGCAATCGTGATACAGTTTATCCGACCCGATTTTCAAAACCCCAAAATTGATGAAGCGGCTGTGCTAAACACCGATCCAAAAGTTATGAGTCTCCTCAAAACGTCATGTTATGACTGTCATTCCAGTGAAACACAATACCCTTGGTACCACAATATTGCCCCTGTCTCATGGGTAATGGCCGATAATATAAATAGCGGACGCAAAGCTCTTGATTTCACCAATTGGGCAAATATAGACCCAAAAGTAAAATCAGAGCGATTAACCCGTGCAAAACAACTAGTGAACAATGAGATGATGCCAAAAAGCGAGTATCTACTACTCCATAAAAATGCTGTTTTAAACGATGAAGAGAAAAAAATACTGGAAGAATTTTTCGATTCTCAAATACAAGACATCTAAAAATTATCACTTTTAAAATAATATTTTTTAATATATTGACACGTAGCCTTTTAAAATGATACAATAAACCGATTTCATCTTAAAGGTTACAAAATGTTAAGTAATACTTATGATGTTGCAGAACACGAGAGTGTCCTCAAACGGTTGAAAGGTATTTCCACTTCTCACATGATTGTGGCGTATCGTGCCAAGATGAGCAATTATGAAATTTTGCTGTGCCAAGAGATCAGTTCGGTAGGGAGATTTCCTTTGATCGACGTGATGGAAAAAATGGCGGCTTTTAAACAAACAAGCGAGCATATCCTCTATAAAAAAGATTTTGTCTTTATCTGATCGCGTACTACATTCTCCACTCCCCTAACCTACAAAAATTTAATGTAAAATAAGCATGGTTTTTTACTGTAATAAACTTGACATTATCTATTTTTTACAGGTAAAATACTGTAATTAATAGTTTTATAATAGTAAGGAATCAGATGAATATAACCATTGTCAATTTTAAAGGGGGCGTGGGCAAATCGATGATCGCCCATCAGCTCATTTCAGGTTTTGGATTTAACGGATGTGAGATCGATCCGTACGGTTCACTTTCTGATCGGCTGCCGGATCGGGTAGAGCGGATTGACATACAGCAAAAATCGATTGAACGACCGAAAAAAGAGACAATTTTCGATTTTGGGGGGTTTGATGACATCAAACTCGATCAGGCCATCAGCTATTCGGATTTGATTATAATCCCTTTTATTCCGACGTTGGAGACGATTCAAGGGACGGTGGATACGTTGGTGCGGGTCGCATCGGCGAATAAACCGATTTTGATGGTGCCGAACATGAGCCAAAAAGAGAATGATATAAATGATGCAAAATTTGTATTTGAAGATACGTTAGGGTTTGAAGTCGAGATGTTTCCGATCCCGATGAGCGTCGCACTTCAAACGGCGATCAATGAAAATCGCGCGGTCGATGAACTGACCAAACAAGGGGGAATCAAAGCCTACGCGTATAAAAAGAGTTCTAAACTGATGGATGATTTGCACAGGAAAATCAGGGAATACGAGAGTGTATAAACACTTAAAGGGGGTGTGATGGAAGAGGTTAAAGAGAATAAGTTTGCTTCGCGGGTAACTCAGCGGGAACTAACAACCCATAAAGAGATACAAACCGCCAAGCATCCGGGGGGGCGCCCGAAAAAAACCGATGAGATCAAACAGAGCGAAAAAGTTTTTTTGACACTGACGAAGAGTGAAAAAGCAAAATTGGATGATCACACGGCGCGTACCGGAGAATCGATTGCCGGAGCAATTCGCAGAGCACTTAAAGAGATGGGGATGATATGAAAGGATCAAGTATGAAACGTTCGATTATTTTGGCATTAGGATTGGCAATGTTCGGAGGATGCGCGCAACAGCCGACGACTCCTCCCGCCCAAAAAGCGTGTATGAATGCGGCACAGCTCAACGGCTACGGATACGATCACCTTGAAAAGGTGGCAAAGCTTTTGCGTGAGGACAAGAAGAATATTGAGTCGTTTGAACTCTTCATAAATGCGATGAAAGGGACGGTCGATAATTACGCCGATATGATCAAGTCTAGCGTCTATATCAGCAATGTGGTGAGATTTTTGCCGATTCCGTATGCGGGGGAAGTGTCCAATACCACGAAACTTATCTCTAAAACAGTACTTAATCTTGGCGGAGCGGCAAGTGCGTTGAACAAATATAAAAATAGCTCGGATACCTTTTTGGCAAATTTTGACAAGCTAAACCGATCCAATGTAAGTGGTGCTGAAATCTCCAAATTGGCGGTATATGCCGATACGAAACTTCTGGGTGATGCAAGAGAGCTTGAAAATGCACTCAAAGATATTTCATCATCCACCGAAATGATGGCGGCGACGACACAAAGCATTGCAGATGCATTGGATACGACGGGAAATTATGTGAATCAGGCGAAAAGTTTTGTAGGGTTGTCACAGCCAAGCGGTGATGATAAATCAAAAGTAGTTCAGAACCGTAATTCAATCAATGCCCGTATAGGACAGCTGAATCAAAAGATTGCTTCGTTAGAAAAAAGCGGAGAATCGCATCGTTACAATATTGCGAAAGCTCGAATTTATTCTGAGTTATCAGTTCAACTAGAGAAATAAGTTTTATTTCTTCTGAAGTCGCATCTCCATTAATGTATTGAAATGATCCAGACTCATTACATTGGAGTTAAAAGAAGTAATATTAAATTTTCCAATACGATAGAGTGTATTTGAAACAACATGGTATGCATTGTCCATTAGCTCTTTCATATCATCGGCATCGATATGAAGCTGATGAGAGTCATGAGCGTTTGAGAGTGTTGCATCTATGTATGCCATCGAACCGTTAAGCATTGCCTCTCCTTTAAATCGACGTTGGTTTAAATGAATGAATCATAGTGCTGGACCTATAATTCATTCATCCAAAATAATCAAACTGATTAGGTACAACACGTGGATAATGGTTTTTTCAAATCATATCCACAATGCTTCTTTTGAATCATAGTATCAATCGACACGGTGGTCCCATTTTTATCCGTAAACCATACGAATATGTCTTCATCTGAGTCAATCAATATATTTATAATTCTTATGATAAGTTCGAATGCGGAAAAAGAGTTTAAAGCGAGTTAGCTTAAAATAATGTTATAAAGTCATGTTTTGGTCATGTTTTTTTAAAAATATATGACCGAAACGTGACTATTGTCGCGGAGGAGTATTTATGCTTTTTTCATAAATGCGGCAACAAGAACGATTGTTGAACCGTTGATTTTTCCCTCGATGTAACGTGCATCATCGGTAAGGCGGATATTTTTAACGATAGTTCCCCGTTTTGCGGTGAAACCTGCCCCTTTAACTTCGAGGTCTTTGATCAATGTAACGGTGTCCCCTTCGGCTAGGATTGTTCCGTTGCTGTCGCGTTGGACAACGGCTCCCCCCTCATCATTACTTGCGGTATTCAGCATTCCCGCCTGCGCCCATGTTTTAACATCATCTTCGAGATACATCATATCGAGTTGATCTTGATCCCCAAGAGCGCTGAGCAGGCGATATGCCATTACTTGTACCGCAGGCACTTGGCTCCACATACTATCTGAGAGGCAACGCCAGTGGTCGCTGTCGAGATGTTGAGGGTTGGTGATTTGACTTTTGCAGGTTTCACAGATATAGATTGATTGATCTGTACTTCCGTCGCTAGGAGCTACTTCAAAAGCGCTTAACCCTTCGCTTGCTCCACACAATTCGCAGATATTTCCGCTACGTTCACTCAATGTTTGTTCAATACTCATTAATTAGCCTTTGTTTTAAAAATGCAATTATAGCGTATTGAGGAATCAGAACTCTATTCGGTCACCGTCAATGAGAATTTTCCCCCCGTTACGGAGCAGTTGTAAAGCATTGATCTCTTCAATAACGGTTTTTATAAACAGCACTTTTAGATGCATGACATAGAGGGTAAAATCGTTTCGTTTGCATTTTTTCAGTTCGTCGGCGAGGAGTGCGGGGGTGAGATGTTTGCTATCAAATGCTAGTTTGTCAAATGCGGAGGGGAAAGAGAGCTCGGTGATAAGGGTATGAATATTCGGACGTTCATCTAATAACTCCCAGATCCTCTCACATCGATACGTGTCTGAGGTGAATAAAATGGCGGAGCCCTCTTTTTCAATGATATAGCCGCAACTCCCCTCCGTATGGTTCGTTTTAAACGGGGTGAGAACAATATCATCGACGGTATAAGGTATTTCGAGCTCGAGAGGGATAAGTTCGATTGTCTTGTCGGAATGTCCGATGAGGTTGATTTCCTCGAAATTGGGCCAAACCCGATGGTTAAATATAAACTGGCGCAAATCATCCAAAGTCGCGCTGAGACCGTAGATTTTGAGAGAGATGCTTTTTTGGGTTACGAAAAGGTCGGCAAGAAAAGGGATGTCAATAATATGGTCTAAGTGAGAATGGGTCAAAAAAATATGTTCGACGGTGAAGACATCGTCTCCGAACGTATTGATGAGATTTCCGGCATCAATGACGCAGTGCTCCGATACGCGAAGACACGTTGTCCCCTGAGAGGGTGTACGTGTGCCGCCGGTTCCTAAAAATTCGATATAGTCCATAAGCTTACCCTCACGATGTAAAACGATTATAGTATAAATTGGGTGAAATTAGTATTTAATGTTTTTATTTAACATAATATTGCACACCATTACGTCATATTCAGACGTTCTCAAGAAGAAATATCTTTGAAACCCTATATATAATGAACAGTTTGATACCCGATGAAATCTTTTTTGCAAATTCTTTTAATTTCTTTCGTTTTGCTCTTTACTTTTTATATTTTTTCCCCTATAATTCCCGTCCACAAACGCTGATAGGCCTTGAGTTAAGGTTTAGAGTTTGAGTTTGAGATCATTGAAAACTAAGTAGGTTAGCGGTTCGAGACGATGTCTTCGAGACGTTGACCTTATGTCAACACAATA
>NZ_DASUIQ010000090.1:0-7896 GCF_036279695.1 Sulfuricurvum sp. | reverse complement strand
GTTTGGTAAAAAACGGCGTTTAGTTCTGTTTTTCGCGTGAGAAACGTTGTTCCCGCTCATTGGGCCTTTACCGCTAATAGCACATTTTCTTGCCATTTTGAGGCTCCTTGCGTAAATTTTAGTTGCGAATTTTATCTTATTGAACCCAAAGTTTACCTTAAGCAACGGTTTAACCCTTATAAAGGGTCGTTTAATCAATAGACTAATACAATATACACCTCTTTTAAAATAATTAAGATCGGATACTGTTACACGTGGTGACTCAAGAAGAAATATTACTTTATATCCAAAATATACCGCCTGCTCCTAGTGTTGTCAAACAAACCCTTGATTATGTACGTGTCGGTGATTTGACCAAAGCGGCAAAATGCGCCGAAGAAGACCCTGCGCTCAAACTCTACCTCAAAACATTGGTCAACCGCCCTATTTACGGATTTCGAAATGAAGTGAGTGACTTATCACAAATTTTCAGTATTCTAGGGGTCTCGACCGCTCAACAAATCATGTACAACTATCTTATGAGCCTATTAGCTCCAAAAGCGTGGAAACTTTTTTCTCTGGACAATCATGCTTTCTATGATTTGCAGGCCTCACTGAGCCGTAAATGGGAGAAAATTCTCAAACATCTCCAACTGCTTAATCACGATACCGAAAGTGCAATCACCCTCTTGCCCGCCAGTATTATCGTCTGTGACGCCCTTTTTGCCGAGCACAAAAGTGAAGTCGAGCAGCTCAGATCCGTCAAAGCACTCGATTATAATACTATTCTCTACCGACTCAGTAAACTAAGTTTATTCGATGTTTGCACCGAAATAGGGACAAAATGGGAAATGTCCCCCTCTATTATCCGCATTGTACATGCCGCCTCTGGGGCTGATAGCACCATTAGCGGCAATGAAAAAATCTTAGCTCAATGGATGCATTTGCTCCTTTTCTACGAGTTAAGCCAAAGTACGTATGTGAGTGCGGGATTAAACGAGTTTGTCGAATTTCAAATCGAATTCGTCCAAGACATATATGAATCTTTTATGCAGGTGGTGGGGAACGATGAGAGCAACAGTTAAAGGAAGAGTTGCCGTTTTCCATCCGCAGGGCTTTCTGGATGGGAACAACGCCCCCTCATTTCTAACCATTGAGGACATCAAAGCAACCGAAGCACTCAATATCGACATGCTCTTGGTATCACTCAAAAAAGTGATCTTTTTCAATAAAAACGGCTTGGATGTTTTTATACGTCTCTTGATTAACATCCGAAATCAAAAGCATATTGCCGTCGGGTTATGTGATTATGATTCGGCAAAGTTCAAAACGATCCAAACATTTTACGGAAGCAATCTCAATTTTTCTCTCTTTCGCACCGATAAAATTGCGGAACTCTTTGTTTCTACCAACAAAAGCGACTCAAAAACTGTTCTCCTGTATAACGATGATCCTTCTCAGCGCTCCGCGATGGCGATTGAGCTATTCGATTACGGGCATAATCCGGTAATTGCTCAGACCAAAAAAGAGTTTGAAGAGAAAAAACAGTCTCCTGATCTCTATTATGCAATCATAGAAGATACGTATTTGGGACTGTTCGGACAAAAAATAGCCACCCGCGTCACGGGAAATGCGATTATTTATACGATTGCCAATTTTCTGGATGCCGAAGTCGGAAACACTTTCAATATCGCCTATCACAACAATTCGCTCAATGTCGGCTTCCGGCTCTTCATCTTTGATGCCTATAAAGTGGTCTCGATGAATGTTCACGCGCTGAATTTTTTTACCAAACTCGCCTCTTCGGCAGCCGAATATAATGCAACGATCTGTTTTGTCGGACTCACCTTCGAAAAGACCCCTATTACCTTTAAAAACGACCTTGAAGATGCCGGGATGCTCTTTTTTGATCAGATGGATGATATTCTCAAGAACAAAAATCTGCTTCAAGAGCTTGGGGGGAGCAGTGCTACTTCGTCTAAAAACGTTAGAATGCTCACCAAAGGGCTTATTAATGAGCTCCCGGGGTTAGTCGATGCTACCGTCTCAACGCTCGCCATGATGACCAACGCCAAAGCGACCAAAGAGTCGATGAATATCCAAACGTTAGATATTAAAGAGTCAAAAAATCAATACGCCAGTTCGATCGGGTTTTACGGTGATTTGGATGGAATCATCATCCTCGTATTCCCAAAAGATATTGCAAAGAAAGCGTGCGAACTCCTCATCGGCGAAGCAACCGATAACGAAGAGTTGATCCTCGACTCACTTGCCGAGTTTGTCAATATCATCGGAGGGCGAGCCAAAGCGCTGTTGGGCGATAAAAAGAATCGTGTCGATATTACGTTACCGCGTACCTATATGGATGTCAACTCTCTGATGGAAATGGCCCAAAATAAAAAAGGGGTGCAGGTAGACCTTAGTTTTGAAGGTAGTCACTTTACTTTCTTCCTGACGCGATAAGTTTTCGCTAAAATGTCAAAAAAATAACGAAGGCTTCTCTTATGCTTATCGCCCCAAGTGTCCTCTCTGCCGATTTCGGTAATTTAGCGCGTGATGTCAATGCCATATGTGAGGCAGGGTGTGATTTGGTACACGTTGATGTAATGGATGGGCACTTTGTCCCTAACCTCACCATCGGACCTGTTGTGGTGAGTGCTATTGCACGTGCGGCGACCAAGCCACTCGATATTCATCTGATGGTACAAAACAATACTTTTTTTGTCGATCTCTTTGCTCCGCTCAAGCCCGAGTATATCACTTTTCATATCGAAGAAGAAAAGCATCCTCACCGTCTCATCCAGCATATCCGCTCACTAGGGATCAAACCCGGAATCGTCCTCAATCCGCATACCCCTGCCGAAGCGGTCGAATATCTCCTCGGTGATGTGGATATGGTACTGGTGATGTCGGTCAACCCGGGATTCGGCGGACAAAAGTTCATCCCGAGTGTCGTTGAAAAGATCAAACGCCTAAAAGTATTGAGAGACCGTATTAATCCAAACTGTCTCATCGAAATCGACGGCGGAGTAGGAAGTTCCAATATTCAACTGCTCAAAGATGCAGGGGTCGATGTCTGCGTCGCCGGAAGCTATGTATTCGGAGCTGATGATTATAAAACCGCGATTGATAGCCTCAAAGTATGAGAGTCAAGATCTGCGGCATTACCAATCTTGAGGATGCCCTCACAGCTATAAACGCGGGAGCGGATGCCCTTGGATTCGTCTTTTATCCCGAATCCCCTCGCTATGTTTCCCCTGAAGCGGCAAAAGCAATCATTTCGCAGCTCCCCCCTTTTGTCGAGAAAGTTGCCCTTTTCGTCAATGAAACCCCAGAGTTTATCCGTGCTACCTGCCTGAGCACTGGATGTACCCTCTCACAGATCCATTTTGACGTAGAGGAAGATTTCTTTGCAGAGGTCGGTTTCCCGACCCTTCGGGTCGTCCGTGCTAAATGCCGTGAGGATATTTTCACCTACCCTAATGAATACCGTCTCGTTGACGCGTATTGCGAATGCTTCGGAGGAAGCGGAAAACGGCTCAATATCGAGTGGTTTGAAGGGGTTGATTGTTCCAAAATCATCCTTGCAGGCGGTCTTGATGCTCAAAACGTCGCTCCGCTCACATCGTACGGCTTTTACGGTGTCGATGTCAGCAGCGGAGTCGAAGCCTCCTATGGGAAAAAAGATCCGAACAAAGTGATTTCGTTTATCCAAAAGGCAAAAGGGTGAAGATACTCGATCCCAAAATCATAACCCGTCTTGCCAAAAACGGTATCCCCAAAGTGGAATTTGACTCTCTCATCGGTGATGAAACCGAACTGGAACTGCTCAAAGCGCAAGGGATGAATATCGTTTTGGATAACGGTCTTTATAAATTTCAAAGCGCTATTTCCTCGATTGACGAAACCCTTTTTTGCATCGTTGACGTCGAATCCAACGGTTCCAAACCCGCACATCATCAAATTATCGAGATCGGTGCGGTCAAAATGCAAAACGGACATATTCTAGATACCTATGAGAGTTTAGTCTACTGCACCGACATTTCCGATCAGATTCAAGAGATCACCGGAATCAAACCTGAACACACCCTCAAAGCTCCCTCACTCAAAAAAGTAATGCACGAATTTCGTCTTTTTCTTGGAGATGCCGTCTTCGTCGGTCATGATGCCAAATTCGATTATAATTTTGTCTCGGCGATGATGGAGCGTGTCGGACTCTCCCGACTCCTCAACCGTTCGTTATGTACGATTGATCTGGCGGAGAGGACGATTGAGTGCGAGCGTTACGGATTAGCCTATCTTAACGATCAATTGGAGCTCTATAAAGAGGCAACCCACCATCGTGCCCTCTCTGATGCTATGACCACGACAAAGCTTCTCAAACGCACCCTTGCCGTGGTTCCAAACACCATTAGTACTACTGAAGAGTTGATTGCTTTTTCGAAAGAGGCAAAACGGCTAAAACGTCCGAAATTTAAAAAAGAAGAGAAAAAAGAAGAAGCGATAGAGAAGGAATAAGGGAGGAACCTTATTCGCTAAATCGACCCATACCGACAAGACGGTTGTAGCGTTTTTCGAGACGTTCAGCATCGCTTAACGCTCTTAGTTTGCCCACTTCACCGAGGAAATAGGTTTTAAGAGCATCCACTGCCCCCTCTTTGTCACGATGGGCACCGATAAGCGGCTCATCAATGACATCATCGATCAAATCCAACTCTTTCAAGTCAGCCGAAGTGATTTTTAGCGCTTTGGTAGCCGCTTCCACTTTGGTCGGGTCGTTCCATAAAATGGCGGAACACCCCTCAGGAGAGATAACGCTAAATACGGAGTAGCGCATCATAGCAAGGCGATCGGCAACACCGATAGCCAATGCTCCGCCGCTTCCCCCCTCGCCGATTACAACCGAAACAGTGATGGTATTGAGATTTGAGAGTTCGAGCAAGTTACGGGCAATCGCTTCACTTTGGTTACGCTCTTCCGCACCGAGTCCCGGGTAGGCACCCGGAGTGTCGATCAGCATCAAAAGGGGGATATTAAACTTCTCCGCCATTTTTGCCGCTCGAAGCGCTTTACGGTACCCTTCAGGATGAGGCATACCGAAGTTACGTTTGAGTTTATTTTTGGTTCCGCGCCCTTTTTGCTCACCGATAACCATGACCCGTTCATCACCCATATAGCCGAGGTAGCAGATAATAGAGAGGTCATCTCTGAAATGGCGGTCTCCGTGAATCTCATACTTTTTATCCAAAAGGAGATTGATGTAATCAAGCGCGTACGGACGGTCTTGGTGACGTGCCAATTGAAGCTCTTGATACGGGGAGAGATTAGCGTAGGTTTTTTGAACCTCTTTGTCCAAATCCTGCTTTAGGATCTCTACCGCATGGTGATCGTAGCGCACTTCTGCGGCAATGATCTCCTCTTGGATTTGACGGATATTCTGTTCAAAATCTAAATAGGTAGCCAACGGCTTGCCCTCTTATATTTTTTTGAAAATAACGACACCGTTAGTGCCGCCAAATCCAAATGAGTTAGACATAACGATGTTAAGTTCCGCTTTGCGTGCTACGTTTGGAACAATGTCCAAATCACAGTTTTCATCCGGTGTTACATAGTTAATGGTCGGTGGGATGATACCATCACGCATTGCCATAATACTGATAACCGCTTCGATACCGCCCGCTGCTCCGAGGCAGTGACCCGTTTGACCTTTGGTTGAACTCACCGGAGGACAGTTCTCTTTGGAACCGAACGCGATTTTAAGCGCTGCGGTCTCATTTTTATCGTTCGTAGGTGTGCTAGTTCCGTGCGCGTTAACGTAATCGACTTTCGGATTCCCCGCCATTTTGAGCGCCGCTTTCATCGCACGAAGAGGTCCCTCTAAACTTGGTGTCGTGATGTGGTTCGCATCACCGCTCTCACCGAAACCGATCACTTCCGCATAGATACGGGCGCCGCGTGCCACTGCCGCATCGTACTCTTCAAGTACCAATGCCGCCGCACCTTCACCCATAACGAATCCGTCACGTTCCGCATCAAAAGGACGTGAAGCATGTTTCGGATCATCATTGCGGGTAGAAAGTGCTTTCATCGATGCAAATCCGCCGATACCGACACCGGTAATCGCTGATTCTGCCGCAACCACGAGCATTTGATCCGCACCGCCGATCATAATCGTTTTTGCCGCTTCACTGATCGCATGGGTCCCTGCCGCACACGCTGTTACCGCAGAGAGATTCGGTCCTTGCAAACCGTGATCGATAGAGATAAATCCGCCGAGCATATTTACCAAAGCACCCGGGATAAAGAAAGGGGAGATACGACGAGCCCCTTTGGTTTCAAGGATAATCGAATTTTTCTCGATTGACGGAAGTCCGCCGATACCCGCTGCCGCGTCGATACCGAAGCGCTCTTTATCAAAACCTTCCGGAAAATTGGCATCCGCCATCGCCTCTTGTGCCGCTTTGATCCCAAGATGGATAAAACGGTCCGCTTTTTTAACTTCTCTAGCATCCATAACACTTTCAGGATCGAAGTTTTTCACCTCTCCGGCTATTTGGGCACTTTGCGTCGAAGCATCAAAGATGGTGATCATATCGATCCCGCATTCGCCTTCACAAATTGCTTTGAATGAGCTCTCTTTGTCATGACCAACGGCATTGATCATTCCCATTCCGGTTACTACTACTCTTCTCACATTTTCTCCTGATGGTGGATGGTCTGAAACTTTGGCTCCATTAAGCCAAACTCTTAGACCATAATTTTTAGATGGTGACTATCGAGGCAGAGCCTCGAAGGTTTTTAGTTTTTGCTTTCGATGTAGTTGATTACATCTTGAACAGTTTGGATTTTTTCCGCTTCATCATCAGGGATTTCGATGTCGAATTTCTCTTCAAGAGCCATTACCAATTCAACAACATCAAGGCTGTCAGCGCCAAGATCTTCTACGAATTTAGAATCCGCTTTAACTTCGTCCGGGTTAACGCTTAATTGCTCAACCACAACTTCTTTAATATCTTCCAAAAGTGCCATAATAGCTCCTGTTCCTATGAATAAAATCGGCAAATTATACCATATTTACCTTAAGAGGCAAAATTGCACTCTCCTTCGGCTATGCTTTAGGCATATAGCCTTCGGTTTCAAAGCTAAAAAATCCAAGCAGTTGGATTTTTATGACGCTTTTCACATAAACATCCCGCCGTTGACTTTGAGGGTCTCTCCGGTGATATAGCTCGCATGGTCACTGAGCAAGAAAGCGGTTGCTTCGGCAACTTCTGCGGCATTTCCGAAACGTGCCATCGGGATTTTAGCGGTGAATGCCGCTTTTACTTCTTCTTTGAGCTCATCGGTCATATCGGTTGCGATAAAGCCCGGAGTGATACAGTTATAACGGATACCGCTGGTTGCCGCTTCGATCGCAAAACTTTTGGTCATCGCAATCATCCCCCCTTTGCTCGCCGCATAGTTGGTTTGTCCCGCATTGCCTGTTTCACCGACGATAGATGCCATGTTGACGATGCTTCCGAATTTTTGCTTGCGCATCGCTTTCATCGCTTCACGACATCCGATAAACGCAGAGGTAAGGTTCGCATCGATGACACTGGTGAACTCTTCGGCTTTCATACGAAGTGCCAATTTATCATTCGTGATCCCTGCGTTATTAACGAGGTACGAGAGTTCACCGTCCGCATCGACGATGGTTTTGATCGCGTCGACAAACGCCGCTTCATCGCTCACGTCGAAACCGATCACCGCCGCTTTACCACCGGTAGCTTCAATCTCCGCTTTGATAGCATCCGCTGCCGCCGCACCGCTACGATAGTTGATCCATACTTTCAAACCGTAGCTTGCCAATACTTTTGCCACTTCCGCACCGATTCCTCGGCTTGAACCTGTTACCAATACATTTTTACCCGTAAA
>NZ_DASUIQ010000089.1:0-38078 GCF_036279695.1 Sulfuricurvum sp. | reverse complement strand
AAATTCGCATGGACATTGACGATTGTTATGTTGGTGATCTATTTTGGATTTGTTTTGACGATCGCATTTGATCCAAAACTTTTGGGAACACCACTTTCTGCAGGATCGGTAACGACAATCGGTATTCCGATCGGTATCGGTGTTATCGTGAGTGCGTTTATTTTGACGGGGGTTTATGTCCGTCGTGCAAACGGTGAGTTTGATGAACTCACCGCTAAAATCAAATCAAAAGTAAAGGGAGAGTGATGAAAGCGTTACTTTTAGCTCTTTTCTCAGCTGCTGCGTTTGCCGGAGAGGCACTCAGCGGTGCGGTAGAAAAACAGCCGCTTAATATGTCGGCTATTACGATGTTTCTTATCTTTGTTGCGGCTACATTGGGGATCACCTATTGGGCAGCAAAACGTACCAAAACGGCAAAAGATTTCTATACTGCCGGCGGAGGGATCACAGGGTTCCAAAACGGTATGGCAATCGCAGGTGACTATATGTCAGCGGCGTCATTTTTGGGTATTTCTGCTCTTGTTTATGCGAAAGGGTATGATGGTTTGATCTACTCTATCGGATTCTTGGTCGGTTGGCCGATTATCTTGTTTATGGTCGCTGAACAGCTCCGTAACCTCGGTAAATACACCTTTGCGGACGTTGCATCGTATCGTTTGCGTCAAACGCCTATCCGTACATTGGCGGCGTTTGGTTCTATCTTGACCGTTATTTTGTATTTGATCGCTCAAATGGTAGGGGCTGGAAAATTGATCCAACTTCTTTTCGGTTTGGATTATGAGATTGCGGTTATTCTCGTCGGTGTATTGATGATCCTCTACGTAACATTCGGTGGGATGTTGGCGACTACTTGGGTTCAAATCATCAAAGCGTTCTTGCTCCTATCGGGTGCAACATTTATGGCAGTTGCAGTTATGGCTCACTATAACTTCAATTTCGAATCATTGTTCAGCACTGCGGTTAGCATGAAAGATGCGTCAATCATGGCTCCGGGTAAACTGGTAAGTGATCCGATTTCAGCGATTTCTCTCGGTATTGCATTGATGTTCGGTACAGCGGGTCTTCCGCATATCCTTATGCGCTTTTTCACCGTTAGCGATGCAAAAGAAGCACGTAAATCAGTTTTCTATGCGACAGGATTTATCGGGTATTTCTATATCTTGACATTCATCATCGGTTTCGGTGCGATCGTTATGGTATTCCAAAACCCACAATATCTTGATTTGGCGAAACAAGCAGTTGACGGCGGTTCTCCGATCCTCGGCGGCGATAATATGGCGGCAATTCACTTGTCACATGCGGTTGGTGGAGACTTCTTCCTCGGATTTATCTCTGCGGTAGCATTCGCAACTATCCTTGCGGTTGTTTCAGGTCTTACATTGGCGGGTGCATCAGCGATTTCACATGACTTGTACGCAAGTGTAATTCGTGCTGGACGTGTTGATGGAATGATGGAGATGAAAGTATCTAAAATCGCTACGGTTGTATTAGGTATTATCGCGATCTATCTTGGTATTGTTTTTGAAAAACAAAACATCGCGTTCATGGTCGGATTGGCGTTTGCGGTTGCCGCAAGTGCGAACTTCCCGATTTTGTTCCTTTCAATGTTCTGGTCGAAACTTACTACACGCGGTGCATTCATCGGTGGTATGATCGGTCTATTGACAGCAGTTATTTTAGTTATTCTTGGGCCAATGGTTTGGGCAGAAATTATCAATGCAGATGCGCTTAAAGCAGCTATCGCTGCGGCTAAAGCTGCGGCAACGGCTTCGGGTGCAACTGCAGCTGAAATTGTTAAAGCAGGTGATGTGGCGAAAGCAGCTTTCATTAAAGAAACGGCTATCTTCCCATATCAATATCCGGCATTGTTCTCTGTAACGGCAGCGTTTGTAAGTATCTGGTTCTTCTCAATCACTGATAAATCAGATAATTCGAAAAAAGAGATCGAAGCGTTCGAAGCTCAAAATATCCGTTCCCAAACCGGTATCGGTGCAGAAGGTGCTGTAGAGCACTAATGATTGATCTGTCCTTTGGGGCAGATGCAAGAAATTTTAGGAGTCACTTTTGAGTCTATTTGACCAAAAAGCACTATTGATGTCGATCCATCCTTTCGATCTATTGGATGAGAGGATGATCGAAAAACTGATGACCCAGATGGATATCGCCTATTATCCCAAAGAGACGGTTTTGATCGCTCCTAGGGTGAGGGCGGAATCCCTCTACATTATCATCAAAGGTATTGTCAACGAGACAATTGAGGGTGAACTTCAAAATGTGTATGGGGAGCGTGACAGTTTTGACGCCAACTCCCTCATATACGGTAATACCCAAAGCACGTTCAGTGTTGCTGAAGATCTCATCTGTTACGAACTCCCCAAAGAATCTTTCCTCAACCTTCTCCAAGATGTCGAATCGTTTCAAAACTACTTTATGCAAGACTTCATCACTAAGCATCAGAACTTAAAAGAGCGACAGCACCAAAATGAGTTGACTCCGTTTATGGTTTCTCGTGTGGATGAGATTTATCTGCATAAGCCTTGTTTTGTTGAGGCTTCCATGCCGATAAAAGATGCGTTGCGACAAATGGCGGATCAAGACGGGAATGTTATTTTGGTTCGCGAGGGTGAGCGAATGGGGATTGTGACCGATACGAACTTGCGTGAAAAGCTTCTCTTGAGCGATAAAAGCCGCACTGATCCGATCGGAGAAATTGCGACGTACGGTTTGATTACGATTGAGCGAAACGATTTTCTCTTTAACGCCCTTTTACTTTTTACCAAACACGGTATCAAACGGTTGGTAGTCGTCGAAAATGATGCGGTTGTAGGCATTTTGGAACAGCTTGACCTCTTAAGCCATTTTGCCAATCATACCCATCTCATCGCCGCATCGATCGATCGTGCGGTAAGTATCGACGAGCTTCAAAACGCACAGCGTTCATTGACCCATCTGGTACGGTCGTTGACGACCAAAGGGGTTCGGGTACGCTATGTCTCCAAACTCGTCAGCGAGCTAAATGCAAAAGTGTATCGCAAAGTCTTCGAGATGGTTGTTCCCGCAGAGTTTCAAGACAAATGCGCATTGATTGTGATGGGGAGTGAAGGACGCGGTGAACAGATTCTGCGAACCGATCAGGATAATGCCCTTATCGTTCGAGACGGCGAAGATGTGGAGACCTTTGAGCCGTACATGATGCAGCTCAATGAATATCTGCTTCAACTTGGATTTCCGAAATGCAGCGGAAACGTCATGGTCTCTAACCCGTATTGGCGCAACAGTGTTTCGGGATACCAGAGTAAAATTGAGACATGGACCAATACTCTCAGCGAAGAAGCATTGATGGGATTATCTATTTTCCTAGATGCCCATTGTGTTGCGGGGGATGAAAAACTGCTAGAGCTGTGTCGGACATTCTTGTTTGAACATTTTGAAGGACGCAGTGACGTCATGGCCCATTTGGCGAAAGCTACTTTGGCATTTGAAACCCCGCTCAGTCTGATCGGCGGATTTGTTTTAGGACGAGCCGAACACGGAAGTGAGTTTGATATTAAAAAAGGGGGGATTTTTGCGATTGTTCACGGAATCCGTATTCTCTCTTTGGAACATAAAATTTCTCACACCAACACAACAGAACGGATAAAAGACCTCAATAATCTCGGATTGTTCGATAAACGATTTGCGAGCGAATTGATCGAAGCGTATGATACATTGTTGAGTATTCGGCTCCGTTTTATTCTGTCTCAAAAGCAAGGCAGTGATATTCAAAACTATGTCAATCCGAAACTGCTTTCTAAAGCAGAGCGTGATTTGCTCAAAGATGCGTTTAAAATTGTCAACACGTTTAAAAAGTTTTTGACTTACCATTTTCATTTGGGAATGGTGGTGTAATGTTCGCATTTCTCAAACGTGCATGGAACCGTCGTGGATTGAATGACGAAAACTATGCGTGGATGTTTGAACCTTACAACGGGGATGAAGTTGTTGTTTTCGATACCGAAACGACGGGACTTAATACTAAAAAAGATGCGGTACTCAGTATCGGTGCTGTGAAGGTCAAAGGGGATCGTATTTTGACCTCTGAGAGTTTTGAAATTTTTTTAAAACCCTCTAAAGAAATCAGTGTCGAGAGTATCAAAATTCACCATATTCGCCCCTGTGATTTGGAAAATGGACTCGAACCGCTCGATGGGGCAAAAAAGTTTCTTGATTTTATTGGAAATAGACCTTTGGTTGGGTATTATTTGGAGTTTGATATGGCGATGATGAATCGGCTGATCAAACCGTGGCTGGGATGTGAACTCCCCCATAAACAAATTGAAATTTCTGGGCTCTATTTTGATAAAAAAATAGAGCTTATTCCTCAAGGAAATGTTGATTTACGCTTTGATACGATTCTGCGGGATTTGAAGATTCCGAGAATGGGACAGCACAATGCATTGAATGATGCGATCATGACCGCAATGGTCTATATAAAATTACAACACACGACTAAATTAAACTAAACACAAGGAGCCTTAATAATGAGTGATATCGTAAAGCCGACTTTTCAACCGAACCGTGAGTTCGCTAAATCTGCCCGTATTAAAAATATGTGTGAATACCATGATTTGCAAACATGGGCAAGTGAAGATTATGAAGGATTCTGGGGCAGTTTTGCAAATGAGAAAATCGATTGGTTTTCACCGTATACACAAGTGCTTGATGAGAGCAATGCGCCGTTTTACAAATGGTTTGTGAACGGTAAACTTAACGTCGCTCATCAATGTATCGATCGTCATCTCAGCTCTCGCAAAAACAAAGCGGCGATTATTTTCGAAGGTGACCGCGGTGATAAACAAATTATTACCTACCTTGAGCTTTATTACAACGTCAATAAATTTGCAAACCTCCTTAAAAACGAATTCCACGTCAAAAAAGGTGACCGTGTCGTTATCTATATGCCGATGATCCCTGAAGCGGCGTACGCGATGCTTGCATGTGCCCGTATCGGTGCGATCCACTCGATCGTATTCGGCGGATTCTCTTCTGAAGCGTTGAAAGACCGTATCGAAGATGCGGAAGCGAAATTGGTCATTACTGCTGATGGTGCATACCGCAAAGACAAACCGTATATGCTCAAACCGGTAGTTGACCAAGCGATCGATGAAAAATCTCCGGTTGAAAAAGTCCTCGTGGTTGAACGTAACAATGAAGACATCACATGGGTAGCGGGACGCGACTATTCATACAACGAACTCATCAAATCACAATCTAGCATTTGTGAAGCGGAAGTTATGGATGCTGAAGATCCTCTTTTCCTCCTCTACACATCAGGTTCTACCGGAAAACCAAAAGGGGTTCAACACAACTCTGCGGGGTATATCCTTTGGGCGCAAATGACGATGGAATGGGTATTTGACGTCAAAGAAAACGACACCTACTGGTGTACGGCTGACGTCGGCTGGATTACCGGACATACCTATATCGTTTACGGACCGCTTGCAATGGGTGCTACGACGGTAATGTTCGAGGGTGTACCTACGTACCCTGATGCCGGACGTCCGTGGAAAATGGTTGAAGAGTACAAAATCAACCAATTCTACACTGCTCCAACTGCGATCCGCGTATTGCACAAAATGGGTGAAGATGAGCCGGCTAAATACGATCTCAGCAGCCTAAAAGTTCTCGGAACCGTCGGTGAACCGATCGATCCTCCGGCATGGAAATGGTACTATGAAGCAGTCGGCGGCGGTAAATGTGCGATCGTCGATACGTACTGGCAAACCGAGACGGGGGGACATATCGTCTCTCCATTGCCGGGTGCGACTCCGATCAAACCTGCATGTGCGACATTCCCGCTTCCGGGTATCATGGCTGAGATTCTTGACCCTCAAACAGGGGTAAAAGTCGCAGCAGGTGAGGGCGGTTATATGTGTGTAACCCGTCCTTGGCCTTCTATGATTCGCGGTATTTGGGGTGATCCTGAGCGTTTCGTGAAATCGTATTTCGGTGATGTCAAAAAAGACGGTCAACCGGTCTACTTCACGGGTGACGGCGCAATCTACGACGAAGACGGATACATCACAATCACGGGTCGTACGGATGACGTTATCAACGTTTCGGGTCACCGTATGGGAACTGCCGAAGTTGAAGCGGCTTGTAAAAAACACCCTAACGTCGCCGAAGTTGCCGTTGTCGGTAAACCGCACGACATCAAAGGTGAGGGAATCTTCGCCTATATCGTTCTCAAAAGCGATGACACCGTCGGTGAAGAGATGGAGATGGTCAAAGAGATCAACAAAGTGATCATGAAAGAGATCGGTAACATCGCTATCTGTGATGACATCGTTTTCGTTCCGGGCTTGCCGAAAACACGTTCAGGAAAAATCATGCGTCGTATTCTTCGCTCAATCGCGAAAGGCGATGCGATCACTCAGGATATTTCGACTCTCGAAGATCCAAGTATCGTTGCAACGATCGAAGCAAAAGTCAAAGGGTAAGTTTTACCCTTTCTCTCCTCTCCCGCTTCGGCGGGAATTTCCCTCTATTTTCTCCTAAAAAAAATACAGCTATTGCAAATGGGTATAAACTAGTTTAATAGTCAAATGAGTACGGATTTAAAAAAATGAATGGCGTAGAATGTGGATGGGGAAGAGGGATTCGAACCCCCGAATGACTGGACCAAAACCAGTTGCCTTACCGCTTGGCGATACCCCAATATTTTGAAAGCGTAAGAATACATATCCATTCCTTAAAGATCAATAGAAACACTGCTTCAGAACACTTATGCCATAATCTCACATTTACAAGGGAGTTCTCATGGCGGCAGGTTCAACGATCTACAAAGCACAGCTCAGTATTGCCGATATGGATCGCAATTACTACGAAACCCATGAGATTACGATTGCACAGCACCCCTCAGAGACCGATCAGCGTCTGATGATCCGTCTTGTCGCCTTTGCCCTTAACGCGAGTGATCGCCTCGTCATAACCAAAGGGATCGGCGGAGATGACGAACCCGAACTGTGGGAGAAAGATTACAGCGGCGATGTCGTGCTTTGGATCGATCTGGGACAGATGGATGAGAAGCGCCTCCGCAAAGCATGCGGACGGAGTGAGCGGGTGATTGTATACACCTATAATCTCAAAAGTGCTACCGCATGGTGGAAGCAATACGGTTCAACGTTCGAGCGGTTTAAAAACCTCCGTGTGATACATTTGCATTCCGAGGGGATCGAGTCGCTTTGTGAGCGTTCTATGCGGCTTCAGTGCAATATCTGCGATGGGGAACTCTCTTTTCACAGTGAACAAGGAGATGTTACGATATTGCAAGAAGTGTGGCAATAATACGTCACGATTCTCTACACTTGATTCTCCTTTAACTCTAAAAGCGCTACCTTTGGCTATACTTGTTCCTATATTATTTCCACATGGATAAACCTATGAAACGAAAAATCGGAAAATTTAAAAGCTCTATCGCTACGCTCGAACTCCAAGATCGCGTATTGCGTGAAAACACCCTTATTTTAGCGGAGCCGGGATCGGGTAAAACGCATCTTGCCAATAAAATACGTGAATTTGTAATCGCGAGCGGTCTTCCGACTCTCTATCTTGATTTTTCCGATCCGACCCCCGATCAGGTAGAAGAGAAATTTAAAACCAGCAGTGATTTTTACTATATGCGTTTTGACGAGAGCGATGCGTTCAACGCCGCTTTGGACAGTGCGATTGCAGAGCGAAAAAATATCTATATGGCGGTTAGCCCATCGTTTTTTGCGAGCAAACGGGACATCAAAAGTAAGCTTTCTCAAATGATGCAGAAGCGTGAACTTTTGGATAATTACTACTACATTATGCAAGAGATTGCGAGTTTGGAAGGGTTCTATACCAAATTCGAGGACTTTATGTTTTATATTTTCGATCTCGTCAACCTCAAAAAATTCGGTCTTACCTTTTTGGCACAGCCTCATGAGATGTTTGAAAACCCGCGTATCAAACTGTTGTTCTCATTTCTTTTCGTCGGTCGTTGCTCTAACGCCTACTATTACAACACAACGGTTCTTCGCTCGATGGAGCCGAATACTTTTCTCTATCAACATCGTGTTGATAACCGCTCGCTCCTCTTTAACAACATTCAAAGCGATATTGTCTTTATCGACGTCTAAACCGAGTCAATCGGTTTGCTCGGCGTTGAAGATAGAGGCTAAACCCGCTATAATTTCATAATTTTTTACACTTTTTAGAAGGAGCATACCGTATGGGAAGAGCGTTTGAATATCGCAAAGCGGCAAAAATGAAGCGCTGGGGAAATATGTCGCGAGTATTTCCGAAACTGGGCAAAATTATCACAATGGCGGCAAAAGAGGGGGGTGAAGATCCCGATATGAACCCGAAACTCCGTACCGCAATTTTGACGGCTAAAGCGCAAAATATGCCAAAAGACAACATCGATGCGGCGATCAAACGTGCCAGCGGTAAAGATGCTATTTCCTTGGCAGAGATGAATATCGAAGGGAAAGGGCCGCATGGAGCGCTTTTCTTTGTTGAATGCGCTACCGACAACAATGCTCGAACGATCTCTAATGTACGTACCATTTTCGGTCGTGCCAAAGGGGAGACGCTCAACAACGGTTCACTCGAATTTATGTTCAGCCGTAAAGCGGTATTCCGATTTCCAAAGCCTGCAATGGATCTTGAAGAGCTTGAATTCGCACTTATCGATGCAGGATTGGAAAGCATCGAAGAAGAAGAGGGTGAAGTGAGCGTATATGGCGAGTACACTGCATTCGGTGCACTCTCTGCCGAATTAGAAAAAATGGGGATTACCCCTGATAGCGCCGCATTGGAACGTATCGCCAACTCTCCGGTCGAGTTTAGCGATGAACAAATGGCAGATATTGAAAAACTGATCGATAAACTCGAAGAGGACGATGACGTCCAAGCCGTTTATACCAATATAGGGTAAACGTTACTCTTCATTACTTTGATGGATGGTAGCATCCATCAGTAATGTTTTTATAAAATGATCCTTTGTCCCTTTTTTAAACTCAGGATCGCTTAGCAATACCGAGATTTTGGTACTTTTATTTTTCTTAATCAGCTTTTTGAGCTTAATCTCTCCTAACCCATAAGCGAAATCAACAAGATACCACTCCCCAAACTCTTTTTTTAAGTCTTTAATGTACCGGATCGCCGCTTTTGTTGAGAGCTCAATGTCGCGACGCTCATCTTGACCTTTTTTGATGGTCAAACCATAGGTACGTCCTGAGTGCTCCATAAATTGCCATAAACCTACGGCTCCGCCACCGCGTGCATCACTTCTAAAATTGGATTCGCAATAGGGGATCAATGAAAAATAGAGAGGAATGTCTGCCTCTTTGAATTGTTGAGCGATTTTGGCATGCTCTTCTTTGGTCACGTTATAGCGTTTCATATGGTATTTATAACTCATAGCGTGCGTATCTCGTATTTTGTGTAAAGCATTGATCTCTTCATACGTCTCTTCGGAACCGATTGCACTCAAAGAGGCGTTAATTGCCTCCTCCGAAGGTACGGCATAGAGCGTTATGGAATAGAGTAATAAAAATCCAAAAAGTATACGCTCCATTTTTCCCCTTTTTACTATTACTCTGTATTGTATCATGCTCATGTTAATGAATCAAATAACGGTATTGATTCGGTTGTAAAGTATTTTATACGATTTGTATGGTATATTGGGTTAACGATGAATACTCACAAAGAGGTAGATCACCATGCAAGAAGAGAGAAAAAAGATTATTCGCTATGCGTTGGACTATGAGGTTGAGAATATCAATACGTATGCGGGATACAAAGGCGATTTGATTGTAAAAGTTACGACGAAAGATATTCATGCCGCTGCCGAAATTCGCAAATATGCCGACTCTCTGGGGCTAAAAGAGATCGTGGTAAAAGAAAATCCGAGTGTCGAAGAGTATGAAATTTTTTGTGTAACTCCCGATAAAGCGGTATATCATCTCAAAACCGAAGAGATAAGCGACAAAATTCACGCCAAACACTCCTCACAAAAAGATGTTTGGAACGGGAGCCATTAGGCTATTTTTGTTGCCGTTAGAAAAAGATAATCTCTCCCTGTCACGGTTACCCGAAACTTTTTCTGCTGAAGGTATTTTTTGCAGTAGTAGATGTCTTTGATGAGGATTGACATTTCCGAATAGGGATAATTGGGTGCTTTGGCTCCGTAAATCATCTCCCCCCCCATCCAACGACAGTTTGGAAAACCGAGAATCATTGCGCCGTGTGGGGCAAGATACTCTTGAACCAAGGAAGCGAAGAGGCTTTTGAATTCCAAGGTACTGCTTTGCAGTGTCCCGATGGTGATGATGAGATCAAAGCGCCCTAAACCTAAGGACGATAAATCGTTAATGTCATGAACATGGAATATCGCATTGCCCTCATCAAAGCGTTCCCTTGCAACAGTGATGGCACTTTGTGAGTGGTCGATTCCCACTAGAGAGAGATTTTTATACGTTTCATGCGGGACGATACGGCGAATGAGGTCGAACTCATCTCCCGTATTGATCCCTAGATTTAAAATCCGCTTTTTTTCTCCAACTTTGACGCTGTTTAATGCCCGTAAATAGGCACTTAAAAAAGCGGGTTCTTCATTTTTATGCACTTTGGCAAAACGTGATTCGCTCCCGTATTTTTCCTCTTGTGCCTCAACCCGGTGGAAAGAATCGCCAAGATCGATTTTTTTGTAGGTCAGGATTACGGTATGGCCGCTTTGAACTTTTGGGGTCAACAGACGGCAAAAGAGGAGTTCGGCTAAATCGCTCCACGCTTTATAGCTTCGGTGGAGATAGCTTTCCTCTTCGATCAAGATCGTTTCCCCTGCATAGCTCCCCTCTGCGAGGTCGGGATTGAGTACTTCAAACATCAGGGTATCGGACTCTTTTAGACTCTCTTGCGCCCATGTGAGGATTTCGGTGAGAGGTTCGGTGGTAAATGATTTCATCAAATTAGGCTATTTTACTGGGTAAGCTGGTGTAATGGGCGAGCCAATGGTCTCTATTTTTAGGGGTTAGATGGACTTCTGTGAGCTCAGGGACAATCTCTTTGCGTTTTGCTTTTTTGAGTAAATTTCTTAGCTCCGTATCGATACCGAATAAATCGCAGTAGGTGAATACGCCTGACGTAAAGGCCTCCGGTTCTGTTTTGAGAAGTCTTTTGAGTTGGACATGATAAGCTGTCCGTAAAACATTGCCGATCCGTCCATGTCGCTGCGGAAGAGTTATAAGCGCTGAAAACTCTTTTTTGATGGAGGGGACATCTCCTCGAATAGCGTAGCGCTCCGCCATTGAGAGCTTTTTCTGCCATAGAGTATCGAGCTCTTTGCCCCACTCGAAGTGTAAGAGTTCAGGATGGGTATCGATCAGGTGATAGGCTGAACGCAAATGGTCGTTCGCAATGGCATGGTGCAAATTTTTTGCGGAGGTATAGAGCTGTTTGAGTTGATGGTATTCGGATTCGTATTGTACGACCCCTCTGAGCTCATTCAAAAGCAATTCAGCCTGTTCGAATGAGCGCTCATGAAGTGCTTGCGCAACGGCTCGTGCAATCTCGCCGGTCTCTTGGATGAGGTTGATGTATGAGGGGAATTTTCGAAGGAGCGGGAAATTTTGGGTAAGGTTTTTGAGTTGATAATAATCTTTGATCTGAATCGCTTTTGAATAACTGATGAGGATAGCGGAGTTTTGGATTAGCAATAGGATAAAAGGGCGCTTTGAACTCACGGTCGCAAACATACTCAACTCTTCATGAATCTCTTTCTCTTTATTGAGAAGCATCAGTTTTTGAGCTCTTGAAAATTTTTCGCTCCAGATCTTTTCGACATGTTGGTAAATAGTCGTCTCTTGTAAAAGGGGGAATTGTTCTGCATGGCCATAAAAAGCCGATAATTTTTTTTGCTCATACAGCGCGGTAAAACGGTCTAAAAAAGAGTAGGTTTGGAATACTTCCGCGATCTCTTTTGTTTTGGCGGCTTTAAAAGGTTCCAAAATCCTTTTGGCGTCATCGACCATTTTTTGGTTTAGATACTCTTTTGCTTTTTTAATGTGTTCGGCATAAATACTCTCAAGCGCTTTGTAGAGATCACTGTTTAGCAAAAGAGGCTCATCGGCGCAGAAACGATACGCTTTCGCATACTCTTTGTCCCGAATCAATTTTTCAAGCTCCTCAAAAGGGAGTGGTTCGAATTTCAGAAGCTCTCTATTCTGGTTGCCGACCAAAAGATCATTATTGACAAGAGATAATGCACTAAGGGGAGAATCGAGTTCTGCGTAGCGCTCTTGTATGATCTTAAACGTATCACCGTTGATCAGGGTAACATAGCGTAATTCCGAAGCAACGATAATATAGGGTTTCGGTCCTACTTGGAGTATATAGCGAACGTTTTTATGAGCAGTGCCGAGGCGTTGGTTGGGGAGTTTCCCGTGACGATCGATTTTTATCAGAGTCCCCTCTTGATTACCCGAAATGATGAAATTGTCGTAAACCAAAAGCGCCGTGATCTTCATGTAACCGGGGGTATAGCGTTTCATAAATTTTTGTGTCCGATAATCGGTTACGACGACGCTCCCGCCATAGCCTGATGAAGCGATGGACATCCCCTCAAACGTTAATGCGGAAACATAATTCGTTTTGGGTTTTGAAGACAAAGAATTGTACTCGGGAAACGAGTGGAGTCGGGCGATCAAGGTACTCGAATCGCATCGCCATAGCAATACTCTCCCCTGATCGGTTCCGCAGACACAGTACAGACCGTCCGGAGAGAACGAGAGGATCGTCGGTGATTGCTGATCCAAATCAAATTGCATGATCACTTTTTTTTCGTTCAGATCGATCAAGTTGAGGAGATGAGACTTCGCACTTCCAAAAAGGAGACGATTGAAATGGGGATCAAATGCGCAAAAAAGGGTGTCGTTGTCTGGAATATTGGGGCGAAAGATTCTTAGTGATTCTCCGTTTGATAGATCGTGAGTATAAATAGTATTGTCTTGTGTGACAAGACCGACGTTCGGATATTTCAGGGGCTGTATCAAAACAATCGGCGATTCGAACTGCGTTAAACACGTTTTTTGAGGCATCGAAACGAACCTTTATCCAGCTAGTATTACCAAAGTATAACATATTATTATGAAATTAACCGAAAAATTTATCCGTTGTTTTAGAGCAAAATGGGGAGTGTAAAGGGATATTTTTTTTTAGAAGCGATTAAGAAAGATAAGTATACCATCTAGCTAATAGGGAATAGTCATATATCGGTCACGGTAGGGAGATCGGGATGCTGCGTCGTTTTTCTTTTGTGTATATGTTGGTTTTCGGTATTTTGCTATGGATTGTAGCGGGAATCGCTATTTTTGGCATTGCGATATGGCAACAATACAGTATTGTTCAACTCACCGACAAACTGTACGAACACCCCTTTATCGCCAATAATGCCGCGCGGGATATTCGTGTATCAAGCCGTACGGCTTGGGAATACGCCAATCAAATTATTTATCATGATGCACTAAACCAAGAATCGTTGAACAAAATTCACGAATTTGAGCTCAAAACAAAAGAGAACTTTATCACGCTCCAACGTAGTTATTTGGGAGATCCTCAAGATATTCGCAACATTTATAGCGATTTCATATCGTTACGAGAGGTGTATCTTGATGCGGTTGCATTGGTTCAGCAGGGTGAAGTTGAAAAAGGACGTACCTATATTGAAACCCATGAGGGGCTGAAGCGGTATTATCAACTTTCCGATGACGTGAATAAGGTCATCTTCAACACTCAAGAGAGTGCTATCGAATATAAAGCCGAAGCGGTGAGTAAAGTTCATTCAGGGATGAATCTCCTATTGCTATTATCGGCGATTAGTATCATCATCGGCAGCATTGCCTCCTTTTTTCTGGTTCGCTATCTCAACCAAGAATTTCATATTCTCAAAGACTTTGCCCGTAAAATCGAAACAGGCGAATTTGGGCAAATGGGTGATTTGCAGAGTATTTTTAGTGAGTTTAGGGAGCTTAAACTGACGCTCAATATCATGTCACAATCGCTCAAAAAGTCGGATCAGGAGATTCGCGACGCGTATAATCAGACACAAAGTATGAATACAGAATTAGAAGAGAGCTATCGACATCTCAAAGAGATGCAAAGCCAATTGGTCGAGAGTGAAAAAATGGCATCAGTCGGAAAAGAAGCGTAATCTTATTTTAGAATGTATTAAGAAATATGATACTACTATTGAACAAGGTGAACCGTCATATATCGGTCATAGAGTGGTGATATATCGGTCATGGTCTATCTCAATAAAAAGGTCATAAGATGACAATTTTCAAACAGTTAATCTTACTTGTCAGTGTTGCAATCCTCGGATTGATCACGGTTACCGTATTGGCGGTCGTCAAACTGGACACCGTTTATGAAGAGACCAATTACGGGAATGTAAATTCTATTCCCTCAATTTTGACATTGAATTCAGCCGTTGATGACATTGCAGTGATGCGGGTTGTGGCGTATAAATACCATGTCGAAACGAGTTCTGAACAAAAAAAGAAAAATGAAGAGAGACTTTTAGAAGCGGAAGCTGCATTGGAAAAGGTCTTTAGCGACTACGAGAAGCTGTTATCGGATGACAAAGACAAAGCGATGCTCAAAGCGGATCGTGAGGCGGCAAAAGGGTATATGGCGCTGTTAACCGAGATTATGGATCTGAGTAAACAAGGTCTGGAAGCGGAGGCGAAAGCGTTATTGTCTGAAAAGCATAAAGATACGGTGGCTAAACTCAATGATGCCATTGAAAACCATCTCGTCTATAATGCGGAGTTAGCTAAAATCGAAGCGGAACATGCCAAAGAACATAAAAGCAGTGCCGATACGATGATGATTATCCTCGGATTGATTGTGATTGTGTTTACCATCGCAATGAGTATGTGGATTGTCAAAAGTATTATGAGCGGTGTGGATACGATTCATGATGGGATTAAACTTTTTGTTCAGGACAAAGAGTTGAAATTTCGAATTAAATACGATCAAAATAATGAAATTAAAGAGATTGTGAACAGTTTTAATTCGCTGGTCGAAACACTGGAAGTGACGATTGAAGATGCGAAACACTCCTCCAATGAAAACGCCTCTGTTTCCCAAGAGCTCAGCAGTACGAGTTTGCATATCGGAAAAAATGCGGAGGAGAGTGCTCGAATCGTGAGCCAAACGATTGATGAGATGAACGCGATCAAATCGTTTGTTCAGCAAACGACCGCCATGTCCGAAGCGACGAAAAAAGATATATTGGATGCGGGGGATAAGTTAGAGCGCTCCAAAAATGAAATCATTTCGTTGCGTGAAGACGTTAGCGCGGCAAGTGAAGCGGAATCGGCATTAGCCGTTAAACTCGAAGAGATGAGCCGTGATGCCGATCAGGTCAAACAGATCCTCACCGTCATCTCCGATATTGCCGATCAAACTAACCTCTTAGCCCTTAATGCCGCAATCGAAGCGGCACGTGCAGGTGAACACGGACGCGGGTTTGCCGTGGTTGCCGATGAGGTACGTAAACTCGCGGAACGGACTCAAAAATCCCTTTTCGAGATCAATGCAACGATCAATGTTATCGTTCAGGCGATTATGGACTCTGCCGATCAGATGGGTAAAAATGCCGAAAATATTTTACGCCTTGTCGATGTTTCCGGCGGTGTCGAAGAGATGATCGTCGATACCAGTACGATTATGAGTCAAAGTGTCGAATCGGTCTCGACGAATGCGGCCAATTCGGTGAAGATAGCGGACGATACCGATAAAATTGTGAGTATGGTCTCAAACATCAACCAGTTGACGACTCAAAATGCCCGCAGTGTCGAAGAGATCGCTTCTGCCGCAGAACATTTGTATCAGTTGACCGAAGGGTTGAGCGGAAAACTCAACCAGTTTAAATCCTAGACGATAATTATCGTCCGTAATACGATACCAGAGTCGATTTGGCTATCGTATGCATTCCGAGCATATATCCCACCAATGCTGGTGACGCTTTTTCGTCCAACTCCAGATGATCGACATCAAGGGCATGGACGGTAAACATATAGCGATGTGCTCTGTCTCCTTTTGGCGGGCAAGCTCCCCCAAATCCTGCTTTGCCGAAATCAGTAATACTTTGGGTTGCACTGATGGGTTGCTTTTTCGTCGTGTCCCCAAAGTTTTCAGGAATCGATCTCACGGAGGATGGGATATTAAAAACAACCCAATGCCACCATCCGCTTCCCGTCGGTGCATCAGGATCATACACTGTTACCGCAAAGCTTTTTGTCCCCTTAGGGGCATCGCTCCAATGCAGTTCAGGAGAGATGTTTTTTCCGTCACATCCAAACCCTGAAAATTCCTGAGTTTTGGTGAGCTGACCTAGCAGGTTATCACTTTTGAGGGTGAAGTTGTCGGCAAATAGCGAAGAACTTCCCGCGATTAAAAGAGCCGAAATGATTGGTAATAGACGCATGGTATCCCTTTTATTGTAATGCTAAATTTTATCACATAAGAGAACGATTTTTGCTTGTCATGAATACTTAAATCACGTTTGGAGATTATCATGAATGTAGCCTCTGTTACCAATACGTCACTCAATGTGTTACCCGGCATCACAAATGATGAGAGTATCGATCAAGATTATGCGGCATTGATCGCACAGTTTTATCCGACACAAGAGTACAAAACACGCGATGAGATCAATGCCGAAGATAGCGAACTGACCAAGTTTAAAAATGACTTGCGCACCAAAGGTGCCGCCGTTTTCCTCAAAGAGCTTGACGAAGAGAAAATCAAAGCCCTCGTCGAAGAGTATCGTGCCAAACTACTCAAAGAAAAAGAGAAGAACCCCGAAATTCCGATGGATATTAACAAAATGGTGAGCGATTATAAAAAACAGCTTATCGAAGAGATGATGGAAGCACAAAAGGCGGAGGAAGAGAAAAAGGGGAAAGAGAGCGAAATGCTGATGAGCAGTGAGATGTTGGAGCAAATTCAGGCGCTTCGTCAGGATGAGCAAAAATCAGGGATTGCAGAGATAGGTTTTTTAGAACAAATTTTGAGTTCTTCGAATCAACAGAGTGAGGATAAATCGGAGTTATACTAGATTTTTTGAGAGGATTTCTAAAGAGAGATAAGGGGTGAGTCTTTTCCATAAATCAGACTCAGGAAACGCGATCATCTCACCCGTTCTCACATACCCTCTGCGCTCGTAATACTCGATCAATTCACTACGCTGGGTAATGACCTCCATGATGGCGGTACTAACTTCCCATTTGCGGATCGCTTCGGATTCGGCGTACGCTAACAGCTCTTTACCGATCCCCCCACCTTGTAGCGAAGGCTCAACGGCAAACAACCCGAAATGGACGCTCTCGTTTTCATGATGCGCATGGATGGTGGCGAAGACCCTATCCTCAGACTGAGCGATTAAAATCAGAGATTCGGGATCATTCAGTAGTTGTGTCAATCCCTCCTCATCGATCCGTTTACCGCTGAGGAGATCCGCCTCGGTCGTCCATCCCGCGCGGGAGCTATCCCCGCGATAGGAACGGTTAATGAGAACGGTTATGGTAGGGATGTCGTTGTGGGTGGCGTGTCTAAAAATCATGATAGGATTGTAGCATATCGAGGGTTTTAAGAGCGAAAAATAGTAATATCGGTTAATAGATATATTCATAATAAGGAAATAAATGAGAGAATCATTTAAACGTAAAATTATTGAAGTTTGCAATAAAAGAATTGAGACAAAAGGTTCAAATGTAGGATTATCATTTTATGCATTTTTTGCAAATAAAAATGATGACCCAGAGTTATTAATGGAAGTTGCAGAGTGGTGGATTTTAACAAATAAACTAGACCATTTTGAAAAAGCTGTAAAAATTAAAAAGATGCTCGAATAGCATCATACATAACAAAATTTTTACTCACTCCTTTAGGCTTTTATAGATTCAACCCACTCTCGCGTACTCATAACCGTACTAAATCGAAATGATTGCTCCACAAGGGTGGCACGATGTAACTCTTCTGCGGTAGTCTTTCCCACTGCATTCTCAAATGCAAGCGTCCCTGTCGCATCCGATAAAAACTCGACGTTAAAACCCAAATGATGAGCGTATCGTGCCGTCGTATCACAGCAGTGTTGCGTCATATAGCCACTGATAACGACGGTGTCGATCCCGTTTTTACGGAGCCACGCTTCCAGATCGGTGCCGACGAACGAACTCGCCATCGTTTTCTGGATCGTGTGCGCCGTTTTAGCATTTTTTACGCTCTCGTGCAACTCCCACCCATGTGTCCCTTTGACGAACGCTTTCGCTTTTGAGGTATGCTGCACCATGACGATGGGGATATGCGTATCGCTTGCCGCTTGAATCGCCGCGACGATGTTGGAGGTGCTGTTGTGCGGATAGGTCACGGGGAGAAACCCCGTAAAATATTCGTTTTGGACATCGATAACGAGCAAAGCTCTTTTTTTAACGCTTGGACTTATGCTTGGAACCGTATCGGCGATGACACCGTTCGCGGCAAGCAGTGCCGCTATTTTGAGTGCATCTCTGCGATTCATCCGTTATTCTCTATTTTGAAGGTATTAAAAATAATATCGGTTGCCAACATCCGCGTCGCATGGTTTATCGCATCGAGAATATCACTATCACTCCATCCCATCTCCCGCAACGTATCGAGATCATTTGCGCTAACACCGTGGGCATTACGTATCGCTTTGATCGCGAGGTTGAGCATCGCAATTTCACGTTCAGGGAGATTTGCGGTATTCGGATCGTTTCGCATAGCGGTGACCTGATCGAACGTCCATCCCGCTAGATTTATCAACATCCCCGTATTGTAATCAATACAAAACTGGCACTCTTCGCCACTCGAAACCATGATGCGGATAGCGGCGAGAAGCGGCATAGACAGAGTAGGGTGGTTCATGTAAAATCGGATGAAATCCATCTGCTGACGCAATAACTCAGGGCTGACACTGAAAAGCTGTGCATTGTTCCCGACACTCCCGCGCATTGCTTCGATGAGTTTGTAGAGTTTCGCTAATTCACCGGTTGATTCGGATGGTGCTATGGTGTGAATGAGTGGCATGAGAGATCCTTTTTGGATGATGTTGACTGTTTGGTCAAGTGCCATTATAAAACGATTTGACCGAATAGTCAAGTAGTGTGTTATAATTTCAATATGGAACAAAATACAAGACAAAAACTGATTGACGCTGCCTATGAAGAGGTCTATTCACACGGCTATCAAGGTGCGGCACTCGCCGATATACTCGCCAATGCGGGAGTGCACAAGGGGTCGATGTACCACTTTTTCCCCAACAAAAAAGAGATGGCACTCTCCGCGATAAAAGAGAAGATTGCAGAGCGGTTCGCAACCCGTTATTTGGCAATAGCCAGAGGAGATAGAGATTATCTAGCACATTTTTTTGAGGGTTTGCGAGATATTAAACAACGAGATTTTCGTCGCGGATGTCCGGTCGCAAACATCGTTCAGGAGATGTCCAATATCGATGAAGATTTTAATATGGTGATGAAGGAGATATACGCAAAGTTTCGTCAAAGCGTCAAAATCATTTTCGATAAAGCCGTCAGTGTCGGTGAATTACGCTCTTGCGATACGGCTAAACTCGCCCTTTTTACTACCTCTGCTTTGGAGGGGGCAATTTTGGCGGCGAAAGCGTCGGGAGAGACTCAAGACTATCTCGATTGTGTGGAATGTTTGATCAGTTACATCGAGAGTTACAAACATGGATAATACCAAAAATACGAACAAGTACATTGTTTTAATGATTATCGCGATGCTCTTTTGGGGGTTTGCGTGGACGGCGGGGAAAGTTGCGGCGGAACACTCCAATGCCCAAGTTGCCGCTTTTTGGCGTTATGCGATCTCGTTTATCAGTATTATCCCCGTGATTTGGTTTATGAAAACACCGCTCACAACCGATAGAGCTGGATTGATGTATATGGTGATCGCGGGGGTGTTGACCTCGCTGTTTAACTATCTCTTTTTCGCGGGGCTTTCACACGGCGATGCGGGTTATGGGGGGACGATGGTTACGTCGCTTGCGCCGATCATCACCTATCTCCTCTCGATACTCTTTTTGGGAACCACGGTCTCAATGCGCCAAATCGGGGCACTCTCCATCGGTATTTTCGGGGCGCTGATACTGCTTCGTGTCCCGTTCGAGGGGTTTGCGTTCTTGAGTGTTGATAGTGCCTATTTCCTCGGTTGTGCGGTTGTGTGGGCGTTGGTCACGGTTGTCTCTCAAAAAGCGGCGGCGCGTGCACATCTGATGTTTTATACCTTGGTCGTTTTCGGTATCACGACGTTTATCAATATGCTTTTTGCTCTGCCTCACCGTCCGTTCGATTTCGGGGCGTATGATGCGGTATTTTGGTGGACAATCCTCTTTATCGGGGTGATTCCGGGGACGTTTAGCACGGCGCTTTATTTCGTATCGGCGGGGAAAGTCGGGGCGCACCGAACGGGGGTATTTATGTTTATCGTCCCTGTGGGGGCGATTCTCTCGAGTTGGGTCGTGTACGGCGAGACGTTGGCAATCTCGACGCTTATCGGATGTTTGATGGCATTTGTGGCGGTGATGCTGTTTAATATGAAGAAAACAGTGAAGGGATAAACTTTCGAGGATGGCGATGACGTCATTTCAGTCATATTTGGGTCATACGAAAATGGCCAAAAATAGACTATTTTATGACGATAACAACGGTATAATAGTATAATAACACATTGAAAATCAGGAGAGAATGTGACGGATATTGGGCACAACCACAAGTTTAGTGATCTTGTCGATATTGTTGCATTTGAACGGTTGATGGAGAGCTTGTACAAGGCGACGGGAATTCCTAACGGTCTTGTCGCCGAAGACGGTGAGCTTCTATCTCAAATCGGATGGACAAATGCCTGTGCACTGTTTCATCGAGTAAATGCGCAAACCAATCAGCAGTGTCAAGAGAGCAATATCGAGCTTATGCAAAGTTTGCATGAGGGTGAGGTCGCTTGCGCCAAGTGTAAAAACGGTCTGATCGATTATGCAACGCCTGTGGTTATCGAAGGTCGCCGCTTGGCAACGCTGTTTTTAGGGCAGGTATTGAGCGAAACGCCGGATATGGACTTTTTTCGCCAACGAGCCGTAGAGGTCGGTTATGATGAAGCTGAGTACATAGACGCGATTCGTGCCGTTCCCATCGTCGCAAAAGAGCAGATGGAAGCACTGATGGACTGTATGGTTGGGATGGCGCAGATGTTAGCCGCCAGCGGTCTCGCACGCTTGCGTGAGAGTATCATGGAACATAACCTCAATAAGAGTACCGAAAAACGGGTACAACTGGAAGATCTATTGGACTCTTCTCCTATCGGGATCGGTTGGTCAACTCTCGATGGAAAGATTGAATATATTAATCATCAATTTACAAAATTGTTCGGTTATGTGTTGGAAGATATACCCACTATCGATACATGGTATCTCAAAGCGTACCCTGATGCAAACTACAGAGAAAGTATTCTTATCCCGTGGTATAAGTCTGTCATAACGGCGTATGAGAACGGCACGACTCCTCCTGAACTGGAAGGAAATATTACTTGCAAGGATGGGAGTGAGCGTCATATCGTTGTTCGTGTTTCGTGGGTTGGGGACAAACGTCTGGTGAGCTTCAGCGATATGACCGCACACTGGCAAAGTGAACGGCGGAACCGTGCCCATGATGAGATGCTCGAAATGGTGGCAAAAGGCTCACCATTGTCTGAAATACTCCATACGATAGTCCATACTATTGAGTCTGAGGATACCGATGCTCTGTGCAGTATTTTGTTGTTGGATGAGGAAGGGAAACATTTGCACAGCGGAGCGGCGCTGAGTCTTCCTGAGTTTTACAACGAAGCAATTGACGGGGTTGCGATCGGAATGGGTGTGGGATCGTGTGGAACGGCGGCTTTTATCGGAAAGCGGGTCATCGTCGAAGATATTATGAGTCATGAATACTGGAAGCCTTATGCACCCTTAGCCGCGCAAGCCGGTTTAGGATCATGTTGGTCGGAACCGATCATCTCGTCTGAGGGGAAGGTTTTGGGGACGTTTGCTATCTATCATAAAAAACCGACCACACCTGAAGAGAGTGATATTGAACGGATTAAATTTGCGGCGAATCTGGCGGCAATCGCTATAGAAAATAGGAATGCGCGCAGCGAATTGGAACATCGAGCCTACTCGGACTATTTGACGGGATTGGGCAATCGGCGTTATTTCATCGAACAAGCAGAGGAAGAACTCTCTCGCCGCCATCGTTACGGAGGGGAACTTTCTCTCATCATGTTCGACATCGATTATTTCAAAAAAATCAACGACACCTATGGACACAGTGTCGGCGATTTGGTACTCCAAAAAATAGCCGATATTTGTCGTACTATTTTGCGAGAGATTGATATTATTGGGCGGATCGGCGGGGAAGAGTTCGCGATATTGTTGCCGCAAACCGATGCAGAGGAAGCACACCATGTTGCTGAACGCTTACGCATTGCGATTTCTGAAGGTCAGATCAAACTAGAGGGAGCGCAGCCGAAGTTTACCGCATCGTTTGGAGTGGTAGCGGCCGGAGGGGGTTTTACTGAGATTGATGCGTTATTAAATCAGGCCGATACGGCATTGTACGAGGCAAAAGAGAGCGGACGCAATCGGGTTTGTATAGCAAAGAAAATACAATAAACGTTAACTACCCAAAAGGATTACAATTTACATTAATACTCTCCCCGAGAGGGTTTCTTTCTCCAACTGCAATAAAAACTTTTTTTTCTCTATCCCTCCGCTATATCCTCCGAGTGTCCCATCCGATGCGATTACACGGTGGCAGGGGATGAGGATAGCAATCGGATTGCGACCGTTAGCACTTCCGACGGCACGGACGGCTTTAGGATTTCCGAAGCGTTCGGCTTCTTTTGCATAAGAGATTGTGTCTCCATAAGGGATAGTGCGTAACGTATCCCAAACTCCTTTTTGAAACGGTGTCCCTTTCGGCGCAAGCGGGAGGGTAAAGTCACGTCGTTTTCCTGCAAAATATTCCTGTAACTCCTTTTCCAAACAAAGAAGAAGAGGATGGTCGGAGTTCTGGGTATTCATAGGTTCATCGGTGAAATCGAGTGAGGTTATGAACTCATCATCGGCACTAGCCACAAGATTTCCGAGGGGAGTCATGATGGTATGGACAAAATTTTTCATAGCTCAAGTATATACTAAAGAACGGTATATCTCATATTTATTTCATTCTGCCATAAAAAACAGCCGTTGAAGCATTTATGCTATGATTTTTATCATCTAAAAAGGGGAGATCATCATGTCTGTTTCACGTTGCGGATGGGTCAAATTAACCGATCCGATCTATGTTGCCTATCACGATGATGAGTGGGGCAAGCCGCTGCATAATGACCGAGATATTTTTGAACTCTTTAGTTTGGAAACACAATCTGCGGGATTAAGCTGGTTAACCGTGCTTAAAAAGCGTCAGGGGTATCGAAACGCGTTTGATGAGTTTGATATAGACAAAGTCTCTTCGTACGGTGATCGTGATATAGAACGTATCTTGGAGAGCGGAGGGGTGATCAAAAGTCGTCCGAAGATCGAAGCGATTATCACGAATGCACGGGGTTTTCTTCAAATAAAAAAAGAGTTTGGTTCTCTGGATAATTATTTTTGGAGCAAAGTGGGCGGTAATCCGGTGATCAATAATGTACCCGATTACAAAAATGCGGCATGTACATCTGATATATCGGACGCGATTACGAAAGAACTGAAAAAAAGAGGGTTTAAATTTATCGGATCGACAACGATTTACGCATTTATGCAAGCATGCGGAATGGTAGATGATCATGAGAACGGGTGTATATGCAAGAGCCGATAAGCAATGCCGCTATTCGATACGTCCGAACGTATGAGCGTTCTATTAGTTCGGTCTTTTGACCATGTATCCGATCCCTCGGATGTTGATAATAAAGTCCTCTTTTAGAGCTTTTTTCACTCGATTAACTTCTGCTCTGATGGTTGCATTATCAATCTCATCGTCATTCCAAACATAGTCTCGAAACATATCGTAATGGCAGATCAAACTTCTATTGGCGGAGAGTAAATCGATAATCTGAATATGTTTCTTCGGTAAAATCTGCGGCTCGTTATCAAAATACAAAACCATGTTTTCAGAGTCATAACTATACGATGCGGATAATCGTTTATGCACTTGAGGCACTTGTCTGGTTTTTAGGATTTTATTGATCCGAAGGGTCAGCTCTTTGAGATGAAACGGTTTTTTCAAATAATCGTGGCACCCAATATCAAACGCCCGTGTAATATCTTCGATGTCGATGAGCGCCGATATAAAGATAGTCGGAACCATCTTTTTTTGTTCATGCAGTTTTTCTAAAATACTGAGTCCGTCCACATCGGGTACGTTGATGTCAAAAACCAGAAGATCGAATTTCTCCTTTGATAAGGTCTCTAAACATCCGTTTCCGTCTATCGTAGAGATCACCATGTGTCCGGTTGATTCTAGATAGTGTTTGATCGCTCGATTGAGCATAATATCATCTTCGAGAAGTAATATTTTCATTAGCACCCTTTAAATAAATAGGAGAAACAGGTGGTATCCGAATCGGATTTAAGTGAAATCTGCACCCCTTCTTCCTCGCAAATCCGTTTGACCAGATTTAATCCCAGACCAAAGCCGTCTTTGGATTTTTCTTCTCGATAATACTCCTCAAATATCTTTTCGGGATATTGGATCCTTTTGGAGTGGCTTGATACCGAGAACGTTATCCCTTTGGGTGTTTTTTTCAGGGTCACTTTGATCGGTTCCCCCTCAAACGTGTATTTGATCGCATTGGTTAGGGTATTATCAATGATGCGTTGAAGTTTCGTTTCACTGAAGTGGATAAACATCTCTTTTCGGTTGGTATCAAATACAAACTCCGATTTTACCTGATTGGCGACGTTCTTGAAAAAATAGATTCGGTTTCTCACAAAATCGATTAAATCGATGGCATAAACTTTGTATTCTACTTGGTCTTTTTTGACCAAATAGCTCAAATCGTCGTAGATGGAGAAGATGTTTTTCATCGCCACTTCGATATTTTCGAGGTAAATGCTTTTTTCATGCTCCATTTCATGCAGATCGATATTGCTCATGATAACGGAGAGGGGGGTATTGGTCTCATGTACGGCGTGTCGTAGAAAAAGTTTTTGATTTTTGAGAAGGTTTTCTGAATACTCTATCTGCTCTTCCAACGCTTTTGATTGCTCATTCTGGTCATTTGCACTTTGCTGGATCAGGTTTGTCAGGGCTTGAATCGTCTTGGCATAGGAGGTGTCATTGTGATTGACAAGATAGGAGTGTGTACGCGGTAACTCTTTTTTGGTATCGGGGTTTTCGCTCAAACCGACTAACGTAATCGTCTGATTCATCAGTTGGTTTCTTTTGTTGGTGTGAAAAAACTCCGCATAGGTGAAAAACCCGCACGTTGGGGCGATTCGGGCGAAGGGTTCAATTTCGACTTTGATGAGGTTTTGCATGTATCGGCGTCGTGCCATACACGAATAGATAAAAAAAGTCTCAGCAGGGTAGTTGTTGATGTTTTTCAGATATTCAAACGGTTTTTTCATGATCATTTCGGCATTCGCAAATCCCAATCGGACTCTATCGCCTTTGTAGAGATTTCCGCCGCATCCTAGCGAACCGTCGGGATAGCGGGTTAAAACGGCGCGTGCCACCGAGATACCGTTTCGCTCAACGATCAGGGGAAACTCGGTATGAGAATCGCTGTCTCCTAAATATTTTTCATAAAAATCGATAGCCCTCATCCCTGAGATTTCATAGATGCGGTTCCCCTCGATTTTATCGATCGTATGTTCTATCCCTATGGGAGACCAATCGTATTTATAATCATTCGTGACTTGTAATATCTCCGAGTTGAGAGAGACCGCTACCGCACCGTGTGATATAACCTCTTTTCCGCAGGATATGGAGGTCTGTTTAAAGACCCCGTTATCTCCCGCCATCCCGCCGCACACCATGATTTCGTTGTTATACGATGATATTCCGTTTAGATACTCTTCGCCGTTGGTCGTCGTGGCATCGGTAAAGGTGATGATGAGTTTCGTCGTATCGGTAACGATCTCTTGGGCAATATCGTAACCGTTTTTAAAAGAGTCCGAATCGGTTTTGATCGATGATTTGATAAACGTTTTATCAAAAACCGAGATGGAGATGACGGTTTTCAGGGTGGAGACTTTTTTGTCTTTTATCTCTCCGTCCGTTGTGGTTCCGATACAGATCGCTTGGGGTATGTTCTCCATCAATGTCGTGGTAATGTACTCTAGGGCACTTTCGTTTTGACCGCAAAACACTTGGATGAGGATATTCTCTTTATCCTCAAACAGCGAATAGTCAATACTATCGTGAAAGTGATTGTTTTGATACACAAAGTTGTACGTTTTCATGGTGTCATTCTAACATGATAAATTCAAAATATTATTTTATGGCTACTGCAAATACTTTTGCTATATTCAAGCTATAAAACTATTATAGAGTGTTGCCAGAGAAAAAAATTGCCGGAAGAAGAGTCCGTCAACTTTCTTCACATATTTGAATCAAAGGAAAAAAAATGGCATACGCAAAACCGACATACAAAGCTCAATACGAGAATTTTATTGGTGGAGAGTGGGTAGCTCCCAATAGTGGTGAATATTTCGAGAATATCTCTCCTGTTGACGGTGAAGTTTTAACAAAAATTCCAAGATCGAATGAAGCCGATGTTGAAATGGCAATCGAAGCGGCAAATAAAGCGTTCGAATCATACAAACATACATCCGTCGTTGAGCGAAGTATTATGCTCAATAAAGTTGCCGATGCGATCGAAGCGAATCTGGAAAAATTGGCGATTGCCGAGACGTTGGATAACGGTAAAACGATCCGTGAGACACTCTATGCCGATATTCCTTTGGTAGTGGATCATTTCCGATATTTTGCATCGGTCATCCGAGCCGAATCGGGAAGCGTTGCCGATATTGATGAAACAACGATTTCACAAGAGATTTACGAGCCTTACGGAGTTGTCGCTCAAATTATCCCGTGGAATTTCCCGTTATTGATGGCGGCATGGAAGTTGGCTCCGGCATTGGCGGCGGGTAACTGTATCGTCATGAAACCGGCATCGGCTACCCCTATGTCGATTCTATTGTTGATGGAAGCGATTCAAGATGTTCTCCCAAAAGGGGTTGTAAATATCATCAACGGTGCCGGCGGGAAAATCGGTAAATACCTCTCAACCCATCCTCATGTTAAAAAAGTCGGGTTTACCGGTGAGACCACAACGGGTCAGTTGATCATGCAGTATGCGACCGAGAATATCATCCCTACGACGTTGGAATTGGGCGGTAAATCTCCGAATATCTTCTTTGAATCGATCATGGATGCTGATGATGAGTTCTTTGACAAAGCGATCGAGGGGTTGATCCTTTTCGCATTTAACTCCGGTGAAGTGTGTACGTGTCCCTCACGCGCATTGATCCAAGAGTCGATCTATGAGCCGTTTATGAAACGTGTTTTGGAACGCATGGAAGCGATCAAACTCGGAAATCCGTTGGATGTTTCCAACATGATGGGGGCTCAATGTTCGCTCAATCAAAAAGAGAAAATTCTCGAATACATTAAAATCGGTCAAGAAGAGGGGGCTGAATGTCTCATCGGCGGAGATGTCTATGAATCTGAAACCTATCCGAACGGGTTCTATATCAAACCGACCGTATTCAAAGGTCACAATAAAATGAGAATCTTCCAAGAAGAGATTTTCGGACCGGTTCTCGCCGTTACGACGTTCAAAGATGAAGACGAAGCATTGGCAATCGCCAACGATACCATCTACGGGTTGGGTTCTGGCGTATGGTCACGCGATGCTCATCAGCTGCATAAAATCAGCCGCGGGATCGAAGCGGGACGTGTTTGGGTGAACTGCTATCACATGTACCCATCACACGCATCGTTCGGCGGATACAAAAAATCGGGGCTCGGCAGAGAGACGCACATGATGATGTTGAACTCCTACCGTCACACGAAAAATATTTTGACCTCTTACAACAAAAGCGCTATGGGATTTTTTTAATCGATAGTTGAAAACATGAACGGGGTCAAAATCGTTTTGATCCCGCAAGAGGTGACACAATGAATATAGAGCGATTATCGGTTACACCCAAAGCCGCTGAGGTCATAGAACAATTGAAACAAGCAAACGGCGAATTGGTTTTTAACCAAAGCGGCGGATGTTGCGACGGGACAGCTCCGATGTGCTACGAAAAAAGTGATTTTTATGTCCCCAGCAGAAATGTCAAACTCGGCGAGATATGCGGATGTGAGTTTTTTATCGACAAAGACCAATTTGAATATTTTAGACATTCACAGATTATTATCGATGTCAAAGAGGAAAAAAGTGCGTTTGGAAACTCATTTTCGTTAGAGATTGATCTTGGCTTTCAGTTTATCACGAGATCGAGAATTTTTAGCGATGAAGAGTATGCGTATATAAACGAGCAGATGTAATCGGGTTCGTATGGTAAAGAAAGTACAATAAACTTTAAATACCTTATAAGGATTACAATGGCACACATAGCATTGAGTGAATTTGAAGCAATGTCCCCCTCTGTACAGGAGAAAGCTCGCCCCATTATGGAAAAAACCGGTAAACTCGGCGAGATTTTTAAACTGTTGGCATTGGATGAAAATATCTATTTCGCAACGGATGGAATGGTTCAGCGTTTTTTGCTCGATCAAACACATCTCTCTTATGAAATCAAAGAATCGATTGCCCTTTTGATCTCAAAAGAGAACGGCTGTAAAATGTGTGTCGACGTCCATAAAGGGATCGCAAAAATGCTCGGACTCTCCGAACAGCGGATCGAAGAGGTGCTTAGCGGAGTAGAGTCTATTACGACAAGCGATGCCGAAAAAGCGCTCCTCAATTTCTGTATTAAAGCATCCAAAAAAGATAACTATAAAATCCTAAAAGAGGAGATCGACGCACTCAAAGCGTTAGGATACTCCGACGTTCAAATCGTGGAAGCGGTTGCGATTACCGGATATTTCAACTACATCAATACCCTCTCCAACGTTTTCGCTCTGGGGCAATAGGTGTCCTTGCGTTTTCCTGTTCAGGGAAATCGAGTCTAATTAAACTGATCGGTTGTATTTAATACGTCTCTTGAGGTTCAAAAGTTGCAGGGACGCTATTCGATACGTCCCTGTTGAAATTTATTTAAAGAAAGCTAACGAGTTCAGAAAGCTCCGAGCGGTGAAGCGGCGGTTGTTCATTGACGCGGTATCCGAACGGAATGAGTAACGGAACTCCGTAAACCTCCGTATCAATCCCCATGATTTTCTCTACCGCATCCCGATCAAACCCCTCCATCGGACACGAATCGATCCCGATCGATGCCGCAGCGCTCATCATATTTGCCGCCGCGATATACACTTGACGGGATGACCAGCACTCCAACACTTCATCACTGCGAGGATCGACGAATCCCGCGTACATTCCGAGCAGTGCATCGGGATAGTGGAATTTCGCAAATTCGTTTTGGATATACGCATCGGTACTGCGGACATTCTTTTTATAGGCAATCGCGATCAGTTCGGAGGAGGTGGTGATTTGTGGCTGATTCCACGCTACGGCTTGGATCGCTTCACGCATTGCGCTATCGCGGATGACGAAAAACTGCCATTGCTCCACCCCGAACGAACTGGGGCTGAGGCGTCCCGCTTCGAGGATAAAGGTCAAATCCTCATTACTCATCGGTTTAGTTGTATCGAACAGTTTGCAGGCATGACGGAAGTGCATCGCTTTTTCAAAATCGTTTCGCATTTAAAGGCTCCTTTAGGGTTTTATCAGGTGAGATTTTATAGTATACAGTAAATAGTGTCAAGAACGTACTAAAAAGTACTATACATACTAAAAGGTAACTATTAATGATTGATGAATCACGCTTTAATTGTCCGTTTGAACTCACCATGGAGGTGATCGGAGGGAAGTGGAAAGGGTTGATACTCTGGCATCTGCTCGATAAAAAAGTGCTCCGTAACGGTGAAATGCTCCGTCTAATGCCCCGCATTACCCAAAAGATGCTCACACAGCAGTTGCGGGAGATGGAGGACAACGGACTGGTAAGCCGTGTTATCTATGAACAAGTGCCGCCGAAAGTGGAATATAGCCTCACTTCGCACGGTGAAGCATTGCGTCCTATCCTCAATCAGATGATAGAGTGGGGCGTAGAGTATGCACGGGATAACAATATTACGATTGCATGTAGTAGTAAATAAGGGATAAATATGATTTCAGTCAAATATTTGCATCAGGTGCAAGCGGCTTTGCTTTCGGGTTTTATGAGCTTTATCATGTCGGGGGCGATTACCCTTATCAATCTGGGGTTGGTCAAGGGATTTATCGGGATATGGTTCCATGCGTGGTTGGTGGCGTATGCTATCGCCTTTCCCACGATTTTGCTCGTATTTCCGTTCGCCCGTAAATTGGCGATGAAGATTGCGTCAAAATAGTTATGAGTATCTACGCTTTACAATCTCCGGCAGGGGGTTTTTTGGATGAAGATTTAAATCATTTTAATAAAATATTTGATGATTGGTGTATACAGTTCGATAATTTTGATGATGCTATGACCATTGCTAGTACGTTGGATAAGAAAAGGTATGCTGAGGTTGTCGAAATAACTCCTCTAAGCTATCCTAAGTATTTTTTTCGAAATTTACAAGGGATCATACATGCTACGCGTGAAGTAGATGGCAATATTGTCTGTATTGTGGAACCATTTATGGGATCTAATTTTCGTATCGCCGTTTGTAATTTGGCGACGAAAGCGGTTAGATTAACGGCTACAAAGTATAAAAATACGATGAGTGTCGAAGGTGCATTTGCAAATTTTACGATCAAAGATGAAAATGACTATTAAAAATCAAATTCTTCAATCTTTCGACATACTCAAATTCAGGTCCATTTTCACGAAGAGCGAACGCTGTTTTATTTTATTTTAAAATTACACCATATTATTCATTATCCTATAAATTGTATTGTGGGACAATGACCTCATAATTTTGTATGAGGAGTGTGTCATGAATCTGTTCTCTCCTATAAAAATCGGTAATTACCATTTGAAGAATCGAATCTTTATGGCACCGATGACCCGGTGTCGAAGTTCTGAGGGGAATGTCCCCAATGATATGATGGCACATTACTATGCCCAAAGAGCTTCCGCAGGACTTATCATCACAGAAGCGACTCAGATTTCGACGCGGGGGATCGGCTATCCGCATACCCCCGGTATTCATACCTCTGAGCAGGTAGAGGGGTGGAAAAAAGTAACCAAGGCGGTACATGATGAGGGTGGGAAAATTTTTTTACAGCTTTGGCATGTAGGGCGCATTTCTCATCCAGCGTTTCATAACGGTGAACTTCCTGTCGCCCCCTCCGCTATTAAGCCCGCGGGAAAGATATACACCCCTGAGGGGATGAAGGAGTTTGTTACCCCTCATGCTCTTACAGCGGATGAGATTAAAAGTATTGTGCACGATTATGTCAAGGGTGCCATAAATGCGATAGAAGCCGGATTTGACGGGGTAGAAATACACGGGGCGAATGGGTATCTGATCGATCAGTTTTTACGGGATGGAACCAATCAGCGAGAAGATGCCTACGGAGGTTCTATTGAGAATCGGGGACGATTTTTATTTGAGATTATCGAAGGTATCTGTGACGCTATCGGTTCAGATAAAACAGGAGTTCGCCTCGCTCCCAGCGGTACGTTTAACGATATGAAAGATTCCGATCCCCAAAGCCATTTTACCTATGTCTGTGAAAAACTTAACTCGTACAATCTGGCATATCTGCATATTATCGACGCGTTGGAGGGGGATATACGTCATGGGGCAAATGTCGTTGATCTAAGTGTTTTACGAAAAGCCTATAAAGGTGTTCTGATTACGAACGGCGGCTATACGCAGGAGAGAGGACATGCAACGATCCAAAACGGATTGGCGGACGCCGTGGCATTTGGATCGCTCTTTTTAGCCAATCCCGACCTTATTGAACGGTTTGCGGAAAACGCACCGTTAAATACCCCGAACCCTGATACGTTTTATACGCAGGGTGAAGAAGGATATGTGGATTATCCTACTTTGTAGACTCTCTTAAAAACCAGATTCTTCAAGCTTCGCTCTTCCTCGATTTCGGGGAAGCTCTCCAAATTCTTCAATCTCTCGATATACTCAAATTCAGGTGCATTTTCACGAAATAGGGCTTTGATAAATTCGCACTCCAGTTCGGGGGCATTGAGCGCTGAGAGGACGATACACTCCTGCGCCGCAAACTCATGGATCCGTCTTATAATCTTCTCATAATCGCTTGTTGCGGCAAAAGAGCCTTTTTGAAAGCTGGGGGGATCGATGATGATGAGATCATAGGGACCGCTTTTGCGGATACGGCTCCATGATTTGAGGATGTTGTAGGGCATGAACTCCACGTTTTTGGTCTCAAGGGTATTGAGACGGTGATTTTCTCTCCCTATCGTGAGGACATTTTTGTTCATATCGACATTGACAACGCTATGCGCTCCCGCATCCATCGCGACAACGGAAAACGAGCAGGTGTAGGAGAAGAGGTTTAGGACGTTTTTCCCTTTGGCATGTTCACGGACAAATGAGCGTCCGAGCTTCATATCGGGGAAGAATCCGATATTTTGGGCATTTAGAAAGTTGATACGGTATTTGAGAGTATTCTCTATCGCAAAACACTCCTGCGGGAGTTCTCCTGCGACTACAGCCGATGGTGCTGAGATAAGGTAGCGCTGTTGAACGACCAATGCCTCCCATCTCCCCATAGCACGGTAAAAATCACACAACATAGAGACAATCGCCTCTTCTTCCTCACTCGATTCAAACAACACGGCAAAAAGCACTTTGTCTACGCTGTCGACGGTTAGAAAACGATATGCACTATAGGTATTACCCCGACCGTGAAACAAACGGGTATATTCATGGGTAAGCGTCACAGAAGCGTTTTTAAGATGAAGGTTCAAATCGTCTAAGGTCATGGTGCTGTCTTTGAAAAAAGTAGTGAAAGTATAGCGATTTATATTAAGAATTATAAATAATAAAAACGAATAGGATAATTGGGTAGTATTTCATAGATAGTTGAGGATTACGATGAATACGCGAATAGATTTTTTACTCAAAAAAGGCGGAATAAAGCTAAAACTGATCGGGTTTGCTTCTGCCCTTATTGTTTTGACGGTGACGGTTCTAAGCTTTTTTATTATTCAGCTGACCAAAGCCTCCATCGAAAAAAAAGCGTTCGACGTTGCCGCTACATCGTTGGAACAGATCTCCGATTTCTCGACGCAGGCTCTGTTGGAGAGAAGTAAAGAAAATGAGATCAATCTCAAAGAGATGATCAAAAATATCCATGACTCCAACATTGAGGGGTTGATGGATGTCTCTATCTATCTCCACCAAAAATCGGCTCGCGGTTCAGATTATGAATACATGGCAGGATTTAAAAAAGGGTCTCAAAGTGCCCTGAACGATCAAAAGATTCTCGCTATTCTCGCACAACCGACCCATCAAAAAATCATTATCGATGAAACCCCGCAGTTTTTCCGTTTTATCCATCCTATCATTTACCGTTTTCAGGGCAAGCCGATTGTGCTTGGGGTAGCGATACTCAAATACAACAAAGATTCGATCAACAAAGTGGTGCAGGAGGTGATCAATATTTCGGTCCTTATCGCGATCATGATTATCATCCTGACGATCATCGTGGTCTATTTCGCCGGTACTTTTTTTACTCGACCGATTTTGAGGATTGCCGATGCGGCGACGGAGGTTGCCAACGGTCAGTTGGATGTCGAACTCTCCATCCATACGAATGATGAGATTGAGGAGCTGGCACATCGCTTTAACCGTATGGTACGGGGGCTTAGAGAACGGGATAAAATGCAAAAATTCGTCTCGGATTCGACGATGGACATGATCCAAGAAGATTCGGAAAAACACCGTATTTTAGGCGGGGAGTATCGAAGTTTGACCTTTTTGTTCTCCGATATTCGGGGTTTTACCGCGATGAGTACCAAGAAAAAACCGGATGAAGTGGTCGAAATCATCAATTTTTATCTCGATCTCCAATCGCAGATCATCAAGAGTTTCGGGGGCGATATTGATAAATATATCGGAGATGAAATCATGGCATCCTTTAGCGGCGAAGAGGGGATCAATCGCGCGATAGAATGCGCTATCGCGATCCAAATCGCTATCGCCGAAGCCAATGCACTACGAAAAGAGCAAGATAACACGGTTCGTAGTGTCGGTATCGGGATAAACTACGGAGAGGTGATTGTCGGTAATATCGGTTCGCATGATCGGATGGATTTTACCTCGATCGGCTCAGAGGTCAATCTTGCCGCCCGTCTGTGTTCCAGTGCGGAATCGGGACAGATTTTGATCGAAGAACAGACGTGTCTGATGTCAACGCTTGAATGCGATTTCAAACCTGCGCATGAGATCAGTATTAAAGGGCTTTACAAACCTGTTTCGGTGGTAGGAATCACCATAGACGGTGCCAAGCAATGAGAGCATTTCAGTTCATTCTTCTTTTGGTCGCATTTACGCTAAGCGGTTGCGGCGGTATCTTTTTCCCCTCTACCTTTACCCCAGAGCAGAAACGGACGGTTTACAACAGTGTTCATGACGAGATTATCCGTCGCAGTGAACAAGGGGAAATTCACTATGCACAAGGGTATTATGCGGCGGCGGTTGAAGATTTTGAGGCGGTCAATTTTTACGAGGGGAGGGCGGTGATCCCTCTAAACCGTATTAAGCGCATTGCCGAAAAAGCGGAAGAGAGAAGTGCCTATTACTATGAGAGGGGGATGAGATTTCGGGAGAGCGACAAAAAGCAGGCTCTGATCGAGTTTAACCGTATGATCCACTGTGATCCCAAATACAAAGACGGGAAAGAGCAGTACGAGAAGCTGAAAAAAGAGAAAGAGATTCGCGTATTGCTTTTGTCGCTGGAAGCTGATTTGGATACGAAGCTAAAGAAAAATATCCAAAATCCCCTCGCCCTCAAATCGTTAAACCTAGCGCATGATGTCCTCGCCCAATACGATGATTCCAACCCGCTCGTTCTCAAAGCCGAGGAGATGATTGCCAATCAGCGCAAAGCTCAGCTGGGTAAAGCGGTTGCTCTTTTTGAGAACCAAAAATACGATGAGGCACTGGAGAAGTTCGGACTCTTAGCGCAAATCTATCCGAATGAACCGATGGTACAACGGTATATCGATCAGATCAGCCTCAAACAAGAGGGGCAAAAAAGGGTAAAATCGGCGCAAAATGCGTTGGAACAAAAAGACTACCGTTTGGCGATGAAATATGCCACAAAAGTTTTAGAAGCGGAGCCGAACAACAAAGAGGGGCAACTAATACTCGATACGGCAACCAAAAAATACGCGCAGAGTATCCCTGAACTGATTTCTAAAGGGATTTCGTATTACAATAAGCAAGAGATGGAGAGTGCGCTTGCTATTTTTCAATCGGTATTGGATGTGGATGCCAATAATACGACTTCCATCGTGTACATCAAAAAAATTAAACAGCAGCTTCGTACGATCAAGAGTCTGAAGTAAGGAGATAATCTCCATGACCCAAGAGAGCGACCTCTCTACAATAGAGTTTGGATGGGTTGAGAAAATCGCGTCCGTAACGATGCAGCGGGCGGTGAAAAAGTATCTTCACCTCCGCCCCACCCAAAAAAGCTTACCTCCTTCAGCGGATCAAACACCGCGTCTTTTGTATATCCATATCCCTTTTTGTCTGACGCTCTGCCCGTATTGCTCTTTTCATAAGTTCCGCTTTGATGAGCCGAGTGCACGGCGCTATTTTGAACTGCTTCATCAGGAGATGCGGATGGTTCACGCGCTGGGGTATCGGTTTGATTCGATCTATTTCGGAGGGGGGACGACGACGATACTGCCGCGAGAACTCGCTGAGACGATCGATTTGGCAAAATCGTTGTTTGAGATTCGGGAAGTCTCATGCGAGAGCGATCCTCAGCATCTATCCGATCTGGAGGATGAATATTTGCGGGGGAAAATCGACCGTCTCTCCATCGGGATTCAGAGCTTTGATGATGAGACCCTCAAACAGATAGGGCGGTACAAAAAATTCGGCTCTAGCCTTGAGCAGTATACGAAGGTCAAAAAAGCGATCCCCCTTTTCCCGATTGTCAACATCGATATGATCTACAACTATCCGAACCAGAGCGAAGAGGCACTGCACTGTGAGATCGATACGATCCTCACCCTTCGTCCCCCTCAAGTGACCTTTTATCCGCTGATGTACGCACCGGGGATTCGGGAATCTCTGAACCAGCGGTGGGGAATTCTGAGCGATACGCAGGAAGCGAAACTCTACCGTATCATTTTGGAGCGGATGGGTGCCGTTTATACTCAACGTTCATCTTGGGCATGGTCGCTAGCAGACGAGGGGATTATCGATGAGTATGTGATCGAGCGGAGCGAATATGTCGGGATCGGGAGCGGTGCATTCAGTTTTATCGGCGATACCCTCTATGCCAATACCTTTTCGCTTCCAGAGTACGCAGACGCGTTAACCCATAAACGACTGCCGATTACGCATTCTCTGGCGTTTCCGAAACGTGCCATTCGTCAATATCGGATGATGGTGGAGTTGTTTGGTCTCTCGCCAGATCGTGAGCATTTGTGGATGGAAACGCTCTTCTTGAAACTTTTTGGAAGAGTTCATGGTGGCAAAGTGAGTGCGCGAGGCTCCTATCTGTTTTCGGTGATGATGCGGGAGTTTTATAACGGGATGGATTATGTTCGAGAGACGATGCGGCGGGATCTGAAAAAAGAAGACGGGTATATCGGTGATAAAAGTTAGATTCTAAGATCGAGTAGATTGCCCCGTCGTTCTTGATTCATAGCCATAGCAGATGGGTTGGCTCTAAGATACTCTTGCAGTGCTGTAAGCGATTTTTGCTCTTCTTGTGAAGTCGGCGGATAGAGTTTGCTCAAATCCTGCGAGAGCGATTCGCCTGAGAGAGTATCTCCGTTGCTGTCGTGATAAATACCTGCCGCACGCATAAATCCGACCGTTACGATCCCTTTGGCGGCTTGGTAGTTTTCGGCAGAGATTAGGGTATTGTAAAGCTTTCTTTCCGAGGGGTTCAGCTCTTGAGAAATCATGCTGTAATCGTTTTTAATCTGATCGACTTCGCCCGATTGAGAAATATCTTTAAACGAGGGGGGAGGGGAATAGGAGGAGGCTCCAAAAGGATTTGAGAACGGATACGAACTGTTCGATTTGACCTGCATTTGCACTCCTTATAATTCTAGTTATAAAGAGAGTAGCAAAAAGCAGTCCAAATATTTTGGTAAATTTACCTAACTTTGATACTAGTCATATTTGTATTGTACGGTCATATCTCGGTCACATAATAGTGACAAGAAATAGACTGCTATATGACTATAAACATGTTAGGATATAAAATTGGGTATAACACCGAAAATTTTAAAAGATAATGGATACGATTGAAAAAAAGAGTAAAGTCACGGGGATCAAGCTGGGAATATCAGTATGAATAAAATAAATAGGGTCGAATTATTTGTAAAAATAGCGCTGTTTTTGCTTTTAATATCCAGTATTATTGTATTTCAAGAGCGACAAAAACATCAACTAAACGAAATTTATCATAATGCACAGAACATCAAAACAGAGCTTGAAAACAATATACAAAGCGGTATAGATGCCGTTCAATACCTGAACGTTTCCGCACAAATGATTCTCGACAATAAAGATAGGATGCAACTCAAATTCGCCCCTTTGGTTGAAGAGTATGATGAAAAAGGAAATTATAACTCAGATCATGTGTTTGATAACAATGTGGCTAATGAAGATAAAGTAAATATA
>NZ_DASUIQ010000088.1:0-24408 GCF_036279695.1 Sulfuricurvum sp. | reverse complement strand
CCATACGAGAGGGAGAGATCATCATGGACGGTATAAATATCCGCCGAAAATGCAAAATCATCCTCTCTCATAGCAAACGAACCACCGGCTTTACCGGTATGATGATTTCCTACCGAAGTAAACCAGCGACCGCTATCGCCGCTAGACATTTCCGCTTTATAGGTTGTGATGATGATCGATCCTGCATAGCCGGAGTGACCGTTGCTGTAGCTTCCCGGACCTCTAACGACTTCAATCCGTTTAATCATATCGATCGGCATACTAAGATAGGCGGTATAGCCGTCGAAAAAAAGATCATTGACCTCGACACCGTCGATGATGAGTTTGCTTTGACCGTAAGCTACCGGATTGGAACCTCGAAAGACGGGATTGAAAAGAGAAAGATTGTCGCTGGCGATATTGACACCGGCGACCAAACTGAGAGCCTCTTTCAGTGACGATGCTCCCGCGCGGGAGAGTTCTTCTCCGTCAAACACACTCATGACATAGGGGAGATAATCGATATTGGCTCGTTGATCTTTAGCGCTTTGTGCGATCGAGTTTATATCGCTAGTAAGGGCAGCAAAAAGGGTTGAATCGCTCTTTGCTTCAGCTGCAAAAAGAGAAAATGGGAGCCATAACAGAGCGAGAGAGAAACGGGTTTTCATGGGTTCTCTTTTAGAGTTAAAAGGACGGGGATCCGTTCTGCGCCGATTAGGTATTGAATAGGACCTATCGGTTGATAAGGGAGAGCTGCGTAGTTGAGAAGACGCAAAAAACTAGGCTCTACAGCCCCGATGAGTTGGAGGATGTTATGATCGGAAGCAATCTGATCGATCTTTTGTTGCATGATTTGGAGAACCTTTATGGTTTTTTTGAACGTTCTATAGGTTGCATTGACCGTTATGCGCGAAATTTCGGCGGTCCGCTCATCGTGAAGCAGTTTTTCCGAATCAATACGCATGACGTTGAGCGTCGGCAACCCTACCGCATCGTTAGGAAGAACGAGTCGGCATGAACCGACCAAAATGCCCTTCTTCCAAACACCTAATAAAAGAGAGTATTCATCATAGCGGTCATATTCAATCTCTCTGCCATCCTCTCTGGGGGCAAAAAATTTGAATTCGTCCACGAAAATAGAATACCGTTGATGCAATATAGCCTCTTTCTCTTCTTCCGTAAGTGCTGTTTTACATTCTAACAATAGTATCCTTTTTTAATACTGACCTAAAGATAGTCAATAAATAGTTAATAGGTGCTGAAAATTGGACAAAGATAGTCTAACTTCAAAGGTTAATAGGATAGAATTACTCAATTATTGAATGAATATTCAGAATAATAACTAAATTTATTTTACAAGGTTTTTTAATGCTAACGCTCTCAAAATCACGCCTTTCCTATAAAATCGTAGGATCATTGATTTTGATATTTCTATTAACGTTTATGACACTCGCAACGGTAGTCAGTATGGTTTTTGAGAATACCATTTTGGTTTCGGAAAAACAAAAAGCGGATTTGCTGTTGCGAACCATCGAAAAACCCCTTCAAATCGCCCTTTATCTGAAATTTTACGATCAGATTGAAGAGAAAGTCTCTCCCGTGGTTTCAGTGCCGGATGTGACCGAACTGGTGATATTCGATCAGAATGAAAAAGAGTTATACAGCTATAAAAGCAAAGAAAATATAGCATCCAGACACGAAGCGATCAGTGTAACCCACGAAATCAAAGAACCCACAAGTGGACAATTGATGGGATCGGTTATCTTGCGTTACAGTGATTTGGCCTACGATGAGACACGTAAGTCTATACAAAAAATCGTTTATGGGGTCGGCGCGAGTATCTTTGTGATTTTTTTCGTAGCGGTTTGGTGGGTTCGCTTTCTTCTCTCTCCATTGACTAAAATCGCTAAAAAGGTTCGCTATTACAAGCCCGGAGACCAAATGGTTTTTGAAGAAGAAGGGAGTGTTGAGATCGAACAGATTGTGACGGCGTTTAATGCGATGCAAAAAACAACTCAGGACTATCTTGCACAAATTGAAGCGATGAATGCCTCTTTGGAAATCACCGTTCAAGAAAAAACCCATGAATTGGAAAACCAGTATTATATTGATCGGCTCACGGGCTTGCCGAATCGGTATCGATTGCAAGAGCGATTAGCGCAAGGGGAACCAATCGCACTCGCGGTCGTTAATGTGGATGATTTTAAAGAGGTTAACGATTTCTTCGGGATCTCTATCGGCGATGAGATGCTGATACAAATCGGAACATGGCTCAAAGAACTCTCCGGCGGATGTTATCGTTTGGGCGGGGATGAGTTTGCATTGGTTTTCAATGAGCTTTCCCACAAAGAGCTGGAACACCGTTTAACGATGTTGATCAAGCTTTTGGATGAAAAAACCTTTATGGTCAAAGAGGAGAGTTTGAATATCCGTGTCACTATCGGGGTGGCGATGGGAAGCGAAAAAGTGTTGACACAGGCGGATATTGCCCTACATCACGCTAAAGAGAACAAAAAACAGATCGCATTTTATAATGAAGACGAAGGGGTTGAAGAGCACTATCGGACGAATTTGACGATGGCTTCGAATGTTCGAAGAGCATTGTTTGAACGCCGTATTATTTGCTACTATCAACCGATTGTAGACATCGAGACGGGAAATATCGTCAAGTATGAAACATTGGTACGTATGATCGATGAGTCTGGAAATATCGTACCGCCGATGCAGTTTCTCCCTATCGCGAAACAAACCAAGCTCTATCCGCAAATTACATTAGAAGTGATCTATCAGGCATGTACCCTTTTTGCTTTGCGTGATGAAGAGTTTTCGATCAATCTTTCCGACAGTGACATTCGTAATCCTCACACGGTGAGCGAGATCATCAAAACGATTACCGATACGGGCACGGCATCTCGGATCGTATTTGAGATTCTAGAATCTGAAGGGATTGAAAACTACGATGAGGTGACACGGTTTATTACCCAAGTGAAAGCGCTAGGGGCGAAAATAGCTATTGATGATTTCGGAACCGGATACTCAAATTTTGAAAATATATTGAAATTGGGGGTTGATTACATCAAGATAGACGGATCACTGATACGAGAGATCGCTATCAACCCTCGTCATCGTATTATTGTTGAAACGATTATCGATTTTGCGAAGAAAATTGATGCGAGAACGATTGCGGAATTCGTTTCGGATGAGGTTATTTACAACACCATCGAAGAGATGGGTGTCGATTATTCACAAGGGTACTTTTCCGGTAAACCTATATCGTTATCGTAATACGTGCCCCACAAATTTGGACATATTGCCTAGGATTTTACCGCCGCGACGGAATCCTAACCCACACGCTTCATACGCGAAAAATACCCCTGCTTGGTAGCTGTTACCGCTCGTATCTTTCGGGAACTCGACATACTCTTGGTAGATAGGTTTAAAATTCCCGTACGGTCCGTCATTCGATTCGATTGTATTACCTGTAGCATCCAATATACGGACATTGGCACCTTCGCGACCGAACATCCGTTTTTCGACCTGTTGAACCCCTTGAAGCGGCTCAAAAGAGGTTTTAAGAAGATACGGGGAATCCGGGAAGAGATCGCATAGGATTTTCATCATCCCTTTGGACTGAAAGAGGAGGGTATAGGCAGGATTTAGGATGATCGCCTTTTGGTTGTTCATGATCGTTGTGAGTTGCGTGGCGAGTTCCGGTTCGTCAATGGCAATCTCTTCCCACGGAAAGAGTTTGAACCAATACTCATACGGCTCTTCGGCAGAGTCATAGATCCCCTCATCGTCAAACTTTACCCCGCCCAGTGGTTCGAAGCCACTCTCAAAACCTGCATCAATCGCCATTTGCTGTAACAGACGTACTGTTTGTTCCTCTTCTATATTGCCGCTGATGGAGCTAAAGAGAATTTTCCATCCGTCATAATGGTTTTCAAATGTTTCGGGATCATCGAAAAGGGTGACAAGTCGGCGGAAATTGTCGCTGATGGCTTGATAGACATTATTGAATTGACGCTCTTCATCCATGCCGTTATGTTTGAGCAGTGCCCATTGTAAGATGGCCGTTTCAAAAAGGGCGGTTGGAGTGTCCGCGTTAAACTCGATAAGTTTGATCGGTACTCCACCGATTCCGCCGGCGAGGTCAAATCGTCCGTAGAGGTGCCAGTGGACATCGTTTTCCCAGCTTTTTCTGATCGGGTCAATCAAGTTAAAGGGGATACCGAGGTCAAAAAAGAGATTGTTGTCGATGACATGTTGAGCGGCAGTAGCGTACATATCGTAGAGTTCATTGACTGCTTCGTAGTATGCTTCGGCTTCGTCATCGGTGACAACGACGAGTTCATTGGCAATGTATTTGCTCTGGTCGCTGTCGGTATGCCAAGCGAATCCGAATTGCTCTAACGCGTGATCATCGATGGGTTTGATGCTTTGTAGGGATACCATACTCATCCTCCGAAACTACTGCTAGAACCGGTGCTTTTAGAGGCGGAATTGCCGAAGAAACTTTTTTTCTGGCTGTTTGATGTCGCTGAGTTACTCCCCCCTGCAGATGAGCGGTGATATGCGGAGCGGTTGGACATATCTTGGTGTTTGCGGACATTGGCATTATTCATCAATGCATTTGCAATCATATTCCCCAATAGTGCTCCCCCCGCCGCGGCAAGAATGGTTCCCGCAAGCCCCATACCTTCGCTTTTTGGTTCGGCATTAAGCTCTGATTGCCCCGCTTCCATTTTTTTGTATTCTTGGTCGGCGAGTTCTTTCATCTCGGCTTCACTCAGTACCCGTTCACGTACAGTACCGTTTGCATCGGTCTCTTTGATGATGGCGCGGCTTGGTCCGGTGGTCGGCATCTCTTCGACGATTACGTATTTTCCGTTGGTGAGCTGTTCGACAACGAGAAATTTATTTTGTCCTTCGGTCTGCTCGGTTGATGCCTTTTCTTCAGGGGCACTTTGGCAACCGCTAAGGGCACTTAGGACAATAAGTCCCATACTCCCCATCATAACGTGGTTTGCGGATATAAAATGTTTCATAAATAGACTCCTATCGTAGTTGTTTTAGGTGAGTTGTATTGAGGATAAAAATTTTGGATGCGCTTTGTTCATGTAAGCCCTGATTGTCTTCCACGATGATGTCACTGACGGATTGGCAAAACGTTTCATCAAAGCTTTTTCCGCTTTCGTTGGCTGAGGTCGAGTAGAGCCACCCGTAAGGTTTGATGAGTTCAGAGTGTTTCGTGTCACTGACATAGCGGAACGCTTGATTTTTAATAATAAACGTCGTTTTGGTGCTATGGCGAACGCGATGTTTATGAACGGAGGGGATACGGATGTCACGAGAGAGCGCTTTGAGTTCGGCATAGACTTTGAGAAAGGGTTTATCACCTTGGCGCATTTTTATCTCTTCTAAACGTTTACCGTTTTGAGAGAGAAAACCGACGGTGGTGTCGGTTTGGGCGAGGATGATTTTAGTCATGGCTCAAGAGAGTAGATAATCTTGGATCGCGTGAGGTTCCATCCAGCTGTCATCTTGCATATGCCCCATCGCCTCGATAGCGGCGCGTGCCGCACTGAGCGTTGTAAAATACGGAGTTCCCATACGCAATACGATTTGGCGGATTTGTTCAGCGTCTTTTTTCGAGGTTTTATTATCGGAGGTATTGATCGCAAGAGAGATCTCTCCGTTTTTCATGACATCTTCGATATTAGGGCGCCCCTCGCTGATTTTAAGAACCGCTTCACAAGGGATTCCCGCTTCTTCGATCACTTTTTGGGTTCCGCGTGTCGCGACAAGTTTAAACCCTTGGTTATGGAGACCGCGTGCGATTTCAGGAGCGTGCATTTTGTCCATTTCGATGAACGAGAGGAAACAGGTTCCCGATGTCGGGATTTTGTTTCCTGCGGCAAGCTGGCTTTTGGCGAAGCTGACACCGAAGTTTTGGCTGATACCCATAACTTCTCCGGTCGATTTCATCTCAGGTGAGAGAACCAAATCGGCACCGTAGAGTTTGTTGAACGGGAATACCGCTTCTTTGATCGCAACGTGCCCTTTTAGACGAGGTTTGAGCAATCCATCGGCTTCCATCACGATGTTGTAGTTGTCGTAGAATTTGAGTGCATTGCGTAAGCTATCACCGAGCATAACACGGGTAGCGACTTTAGCAAGCGGCATTCCGGTCGCTTTGGAGACGAACGGAACGGTACGGGATGCACGCGGGTTCACCTCGATCAAATAGACTTCGTTTTGATAAATAGCGTATTGGATATTGAGTAGACCGATAACGCCAAGACCCAATGCAATTTTCTTCGTTTGTTGTTCAACTTGCGCTTGGATGTCGGCACTAAGGCTTACCGGAGGGAGTGAACATGCGCTGTCTCCTGAGTGGATCCCCGCCTCTTCGATGTGCTGCATCACCGAACCGATGTATACTTCGGTGCCGTCACTGATCGCATCGACGTCGAGTTCAACCGCTTGATCGAGAAATTTATCGACTAGAACCGGAGAGTCGTTACTGACCGATACCGCTACATCCATATAGGTACGGAGTTCATCTTCGTTGTAGACGATACGCATTGCCCGTCCGCCCAAGACGTATGAAGGGCGAACAAGAACCGGATAACCGAGTTTTTCAGCGATCTCAAATGCCCCTTCTTTGGTCATTGAAAGACCGTTTTCAGGCTGTTTCAACCCTTGTTCAACGACGAATGCGGAGAATTTTTCACGGTTTTCCGCCAAGTCGATTACTTCCGCGGAAGTTCCCGCGATTTTAGCCCCTATTTCATGCAAGCCGTTCGCGAGTTTCAGAGGGGTTTGTCCTCCGAAGTGGACGATGATTCCATCAGGCTGTTCCGCTTCGACGATAGAGCGGACATGTTCGAAATCGATCGGTTCAAAGTAGAGAACATCAGAGGTATCGTAGTCGGTTGAGACAGTTTCAGGGTTACAGTTGACCATGATCGTCTCGATCCCCATCTCTTTGAGTGCGAATGAGGCGTGAACGCAGCAATAGTCAAACTCAATCCCTTGACCGATACGGTTTGGTCCGCCGCCGAGAATCATCACTTTTTTCTTGTCGCTTTGACGCGGTGTTTGAAGTCCGAGACGAGTGATGTTGGTAGTTGAATAGAGATACGGGGTGAGTGAACCGAACTCTGCCGCACAGGTATCGACCTCGTTGTATTCGAATGCGATTCCTAGTGCTTTACGGGCATCATAGACATTAGCTTCTTTCGCATTGCCGCCGTTTTGGGTGATCAATTTGGCGATCATTTTATCCGAGAACCCTTCGGTTTTGAGGCGGCGAAGCTGAGGTTCATCTGTAAGCGTTGCAGAGGTGATGGTTTTCTCTTGTGCGATAATCTCTTCGATTTGGGTTAGGAACCACGGATCGATTTTAGAGAGCTCGAAAATCTCCTCTTTGGAAAGACCCATACGGAAACCTTGACCTACGTAGAGGATACGTTCCGCATTCGGGCGGCGGATTTCGTGTTTGACGAACTCTAAATCGCCGTCGATTCTGTCGAAACCGCAAAGGCCTGTCTCAAGAGAGCAGAGGGCTTTCTGAACGGACTCTTTGAAGGTTCGTCCGATTGCCATCGCTTCACCGACCGATTTCATACTGGTGGTGAGGGTTGATTCTGCTTCGGGGAATTTCTCAAACGTAAAGCGAGGAACTTTGGTTACGATGTAGTCAATAACCGGCTCAAACGCCGCAGGAGTTCCGGTGATGTCGTTGGTGATCTCATCGAGGGTAAATCCGACCGCGAGCAAGGTTGCTACTTTGGCAATCGGGTAACCGGTTGCTTTCGATGCGAGTGCGGATGAACGTGATACACGAGGATTCATTTCGATAACGATCATACGTCCTGTTTTAGGATTTACGGAGAATTGTACGTTTGATCCCCCTGTGTCAACGCCGATTTCACGTAAAATAGCGAACGATGCGTCACGCATACGTTGGTACTCTTTGTCGGTCAAGGTTAGAGCAGGGGCAACGGTGATCGAGTCACCCGTATGAACTCCCATCGGATCGAAGTTTTCGATCGAGCAGACGATGATACAGTTATCGTTACGGTCACGGATAACCTCCATCTCGTACTCTTTCCAACCGAGGAGTGACTCTTCGATCAGGATTTCGGTAATCGGTGATTCATCCAGTCCGCGTTGGGCAAGAAGTTTGAACTCGTCGATATTGTAAGCGACACCGCTTCCGCCACCTGCGAGAGTATAGGAAGCACGGATGATGATCGGAAATCCGATCGCTTCGGCCGCCGCCATCGCTTCGTCCATGTTATAGGCATATCGGGAAATCGGCAAGTCCATACCGATTTTAACCATGCACTCTTTGAACGCTTGGCGGTCTTCCCCTTTTTTGATCGCACTTGGGTTGGCACCGAGAAATTCGATCCCCTCTAGCATTCCCATTTCATGCATTTTCATTGCGGCATTGAGTGCAGTTTGTCCACCCATCGTCGGCAAAATAGCGTCTACGTTCTCTTTCTTGATGATTTCCGCGATGATTTCGGGTTTAATCGGTTCGATGTAGGTACGATCGGCAAATTCGGGGTCGGTCATAATCGTTGCCGGATTCGAGTTAATCAAAACTACGCGGTAGCCAAGTTCTTTGAGCGTCTTGACCGCTTGTGTTCCTGAATAGTCAAATTCACAGGCTTGACCGATGACGATCGGGCCTGATCCGATGAGTAATATCGTTTTGATGTCGTCGCGTTTTGGCATTGAGACCCCTCGTCATTAAAAATTTTATTATTATAGACGAGAAGCACTTAAAATCGGATTACAAGGGGTAAGGAGAGGTTATCTAATCTGAGTTATTACGTGAAAATAGGCGGGATTTTTACCGTAAAAATAGGGTTCTACAACGGCACTTTGATAGCCGCTTGCTTTCGAAATAGAGAGTACGCGTCCCACTTTCAGACCGGACATAAAAATACGATCCAACCCTGAGGTGAGGACTTCATCTCCTACACTAATCGGAATCCATGTCGGAATGAACTCTACGATCATTTGACGTCCATTATTACCGCGCACAATTCCCGGTGCGTTTGTCGCTCCGATATTAACGGCATAGGTACTTTTAACGTCTCCGTTCAAGAGCGCCATCGGATGAGAGCCTTTGCCGATTACGATTCCGGCGGCATAACCGCGATAAAGGAGTCCGTAAACCCGTTTAGGATCAAAGTGCTCCATTTCGATCCATACGCGGTGCGGATCACCGAATCGAACATACGAGAGAGTACGTACCAGTGCGGTTTTAGGCAGTGTTTGAAAACTGCTGTTTTGCTCTTGCAACAGTTTTTGATACTCATCGGCGACTTGATGGAGGTTTAGCAGCTCTTTTTCATAATAACGATTTTTTTCGCGCAGTTCTACAATGGTTTTTTGCTGATGGTAATGTTCGTCAATAGCGTGTTGAATCCCTTCTAACCCGTTAAGATAGGATGATTTCATCGAATGGGTTAGATGGAGAACGGGAGATTGCAAAAAGTTGGTAAAGTAGAGTGCTCCACCCACCATTGCAGCGAGCAGAGCCGCAGTGGTTAATGTCTGTTTATTCATTATCGAAGAGTTCGTGGAGTTGGTCGATCTCTTCTAATGCGCGTCCGGTTCCGCGAGCAACACATAAAAGCGGCTCATCGGCCACGTAAACCGGAATTTTGATGGTTTCTGAAATGTATTTGTCAAGTTGACGGATCAATGCCCCACCTCCGGTGAGGATAACACCGTTGTTGACAATATCGCCAGCCAAATCCGGCGGCATATTTTCGAGTACGTCACGTAGCGCTTCAAGGATCTCTTTGAGCGGTTCACGCATCGCTTCACGTGCATCTTCGCTGGAGAGTTCGATGGAGGTAAGGAGACCCTCAACTTGGTCACGCCCGTTGATGATCATTTTAAGCTCTTGGGCTAACGGCATTGCCGTTCCGATATTGATTTTGATGTCCTCGGCGATACGCTCACCGATCAAGAGATTGTATTTGCGTTTGACGTAATCCATAATCGCGCGGTCGATTTTATCCCCCGCTACACGGATAGAATTACACAACACGAGTCCGCCCAAAGAGATAACACCGATTTCGGTCGTACCCCCTCCGATGTCAACGATAATGTTCCCTTTCGGTTCACGAATATCGATCCCCGCACCGATTGCCGCCGCCATAGGCTCATCGATTAAGTACACTTCGCGTGCTCCCGCACTCATCGCCGATTCACGAACCGCTTTGCGCTCTACTTGAGTAAGACCGTATGGGATACAGATGATGATACGAGGACTGATGAGAGTACTTCGTCCGTGCGCTTTTTCGATGAATTTACGGATCATTTTTTCGGTCATATCGAAATCGGCGATAACGCCGTCACGCATAGGGCGGATCGCTTTGATGTTACCCGGAGTTTTTCCGACCATCTCTTTCGCTTCGCGACCTACGGCAAGCACTTTTTGTTGACCGTATTTTTCTGTTTTAACCGCTACGACAGAGGGCTCATTGATAATAATCCCTCTCCCTTTGGAGATAACGAGGGTATTTGCGGTTCCCAAGTCGATAGAGAGATCGTTCGAGAACATTCCGATAAGTTTATTAAATAGCATTGACTCTCCTATGCACTTTTTTGTGTTGATTTTTTAATGTAGACAGGGGCGATATTCTCTTCCACAACCTCTTTGGTGATGAGTACTTCGTATCCGCTGTATTCAGGGAGCTCATACATCGTCTCTCCCATCGTCTCTTCCATAATGGCACGAAGACCGCGCGCACCGGTTTTACGGGCCAATGCTTTGGCTGCAATGGCACCGAGTGCATCTTTATCAAACGTAAGTTCGACATCATCGATAGCGAATAGTTTGGTGTATTGTTTCACCAAAGAGTTTTTAGGTTCCGTCAAAATACGAACCATCTCCTCTTCGGTGATTTTATTCAAGGATGCGATGATCGGTAAACGTCCGATGAGTTCAGGGATAAGCCCGTAACTGACCAAATCATCCGGCTCGACATTTTCGAAACTGTCATCAATATCGGTTGTACTTCGTTTCTCATGTCCGAAGCCCATAACGTTGGCTCCTTTTTTACGCTCCAAAATTTGCCCCAGCCCGTCAAATGCTCCGCCGCAGATGAAGAGGATACCGGAGGTATCGATTTGGATGAAATCTTGGTTAGGGTGTTTGCGTCCCCCTTTGGGAGGGATATTGACGACCGCCCCTTCGATGATTTTGAGAAGGGCTTGCTGTACCCCCTCGCCCGAAACGTCGCGGGTGATAGAGCGGTTTTCGCTCATTCGGGAAATCTTATCGATTTCATCGATAAAGACAATCCCCTGCTGTGCCCGCTCGATGTCACCGTCCGCGGCTTGGAGAAGTTTGGTCAAGATATTTTCAACATCTTCTCCGACGTATCCCGCTTCGGTAAGGCTCGTCGCATCGGCAATCGCAATAGGGACGTTAAGAACACGTGCAATGGTTTGTGCCATGAGGGTTTTACCGCTTCCGGTCGGTCCGATCAACAGAACATTCGATTTTGCGATCTCTGTTTCATCTTCGACGAGGGTATGCTTGAAGATACGTTTGTAGTGGTTATATACGGCGACGGAGAGAAGTTTACGCGCCCGCTGTTGACCGATAATGTATTGACCCAGAAAATTGTTAAGCTCTTTAGGGGTCAGAAGTTCAGTGTTTTTGTGCTCATGAGTCGTGGTCCCCTCACCCTCAGAATCACCGAACATGATTTTGTAAGCGGAGAAAACACAATTTTTACAAATGTAGACATTTGTTCCGGCGATAAGCGGGTTGTGATCGCTCTCAGGAGCGTCACAAAAACTGCAATGACGATGAATCATGATTGATTCCTTTCATAGGGGATACCCCGTTTGGTATTGACAATAAAGGTACAAAGATTTTTGACCAATTCGCTTTGAGTCTCTTGAAGCAAAGCGGTTGCTTGTTCTTGAAGCGGTTTCCCCGATTCAAATAAATCGCGGTAAGCTGAGCGAAGGGCATCAATATCGGCACGTTCGACATGGCGACGCAATCCGTTGAGATTGAGCCCGCGCAATACCGCGCGATTCCCTTCCGCCAAACAATAGGGAGGGACGTCTTGTGACAGTGCCGATGCACCCGCGATCATGGCGTAATCGCCGATTTTGACAAACTGATGTACCGGAGTCATACCGCCGATGACGGCATAGTTGCCCATCTCGACATGCCCCGCTAATGTCGCGGCGTTGGCGAGGATACAGTGATCGCCGATGATAACATCATGACCCAAATGGACATACCCCATAAAAAGGTTGTCGTTTCCGACAACGGTTTTGCCGCCGCCGCCCGCAGTCCCCGGATTAAATAGGGTGAATTCGCGGATTTTGTTGCGATCTCCGATGATGAGTTCAACCTCTTCGCCGGCGTATTTCAAATCCTGCGGAATAGAGCCTAAAACGGCATGGGAAAAAATATCGTTGTATTCGCCGATCGTCGTGTTGCCGTAAACACAGGCACTTGCGGCGATTTTCGTTCCGCGCCCGATTTTGGCTTTACCCGATATAAAGCAAAACGGACCGATTTCGACCTCTTCGCCGATAATCGCACCGTCCTCAATAACCGCTAATGGAGATATGCTGCTCATAGTCTCTCGCTTACTTGTCAACGATCATGGCTTTGAGTTCGGCTTCGGAAACCAAAGCGTCATCAACGTATGCTTTCCCCTCCAAAACCCAAATAGAACCTTTGTGTTTTACCACGTTCATACGGTATTCTAACCGATCGCCCGGACGGACAGGGGCACGGAATTTAGCACCGTCGATACTCATAAAATAGACCACTTTATGCGCGGCTTCCTCTTCGGTCATATCCATGCTCTGAAATGCTAAGATACCGCCCGCTTGCGCCATCCCCTCCAAAATCATAACACCCGGATAGATCGGATGACCCGGAAAATGACCCTCGAAAATTTGTTCGCCGATAGTGACGTTTTTATAACCGATTAGTGACTCATTCGGGGTAATTGCGGTAACGCGATCAACGAGGAGAAAAGGGTAACGGTGGGGTAAAATTTTTTGAATTTGAACAACATCTATCATATTTAGGGACACCTTGGGTAAAAAATCCCCCAATTTTATCGTAAAAACGGTTAATCAATAATAATAACTTTTTTGCGGCTCTTTGAACGTTGCAATACCGATGGAATAAAGATTGCTTAAAAAAAGGGATTGTTTAGTTTAACGTTGGGGTTATATGCAGATTTTAATCGGGACACACTATACCATTATATCGCTCGATGAATCCAAGATGAATACCCATAATCTTTTTTCTTTTATAAAAAGCCAATTCCCCTTGCATCAGATCAATCAGAACAGTATTTTGTTAAATTATTCAAAAGAGAATCACTTCAAACACCTTTTTCTGATCAAATGGATCTATTCTATACATAAAAAAGTGAATCGTAGGGATAGTGCCAATTTACGCGAAGTTCTCATCGATCGCGTGGAAAAACCGATTAAAATCATGACCAAAAAAGATATAGAATCCAAAAACACGATCTATCTCGACGTGTTGGAAAAAAGCAGATTGCGTATTCGGCTAGAACATAAAAATTATCGATTGTTTTGGGAACTTCATTCTAGGTTTCAAAAGTCTATTCGGAACGTATCGTATCAAAACGATTTTTTTGAAATCAGTATAGATAATCAAGAGACGAAGGGCAACATCAAAAATATCGTCGAGGCACAACGGATAGGGGAAATAGATGTTTCGATCAGATACAACCCCTCTGAACTTGACCCATTTTTACATTATGAAGCGCGAGATGATTCGTTGTCAAACGCATTAAAAATTTTGAGTGCAGATCCAAACGAACCTATAGATAGTATCAAGAAACGGTATAAAAAGCTGTTGGTTCGGTATCATCCGGATAATGTTTATCAAGAGGGAATGGAAAAAATCAACGAATATACCGAAATTTTCAAAAATTTGCAGGTTTCATTTGACATTGTGCGTATGCACCGTTATTAGCCGCTAAAGGATAATTCTGTATCCGATAGAGGGTAGGGTGGTGATGAGCTCTTTGTAGGTTTTTCGTCGGATGAGTTTGACCAATGTCCGAATATTGGCAATCGTGCTTTCTCCATGATTGGAAATAACACTCAAAATTTGATCATACGTTATGACCTGATTTTTATGATTAAGCAACTCTTCTAAGAGCAGTATTTCCTGTTTCATGAGCGGGATATAGACGTTATTATGACAGAGAACTTTGGCCTCAAACTGGTAAAAAAAACCTTTGCCCAGAGCAATGCTGTGTTCTTGATGAACACAAGGCCCCTCGGCCGGTTTCACGTCCAACGCGAAATTATTCGCTCTTGCTTTTGCCAGCATCAGATAGTTTTTGACCCGAAAATAGAGTTCTGCCGCATCTAGGGGTTTGCGTAAGATGTCTTCTCCCCCTGCAAGGATGATTTTTTCATTGATTTCAGTGACCCCTACCGCCGTCATAAAAATGACGATTGCCGATTGGGATAGCGGATCATTTTTAATGAGACGGCATGCTTCGTAACCGTCCATTTTGGGCATAAGTATGTCCATTAAAATCAAATGAGGATGCTCTCTCTGGGCAATTTCGACCGCTTTTTCACCGCTCTCAGCTTCAAAAAAGTCGACAAAACTAAGTTTTTTAAGTACTTCTATAACAAGCGTACGTATTAACTCGTCATCATCGACTATCAGAACTTTTTTTCGTGTTAACATTATTCACCTAATATCTATGATAATAAATGTGTAGTATACAAAAGATATATTAATGTTCCTTATGGGATTGAAACTTTTCGGTTGAAAATGCGACACTCTTGCAACTCTATTCTTCTAAACTTTCAAGTATGAATTCAAAATACTTATCGAATTGATTGTTTTAAACTGTTATTAATATTTATGTGTTTAGAATGAGCTAATGATGAGTAAAAAATGAGTAAAAGGAGAGTTGAATGGCCAAGATATTAATTGTTGATGATTCAAGTTTGATCAGAAGTGTGGCTGCATCAGCGGCAAAAGAGGCGGGGCATGAACCGATTATGGCAACGAATGGACAAGAAGGGATCGATTTGATGGGATCTCATCAGATTGATATTGTCTTTTCGGATGTGAATATGCCGATCATGGGTGGACTAGAGATGGTAGAACGTATCAAATCAAATCCTGAGTACAAATATATTCCGGTCATTATGCTGACAACCGAAAGCGATGAAACTCTGAAAACGAAAGGCAAAGAGCTGGGCGTTAAAGCTTGGATGTTAAAGCCTTTTAATAAAGAGAAGTTTTTTACGGCACTCAAAAAACTGTTGTAGAGCAAGCAGATGAACACACTAGAGTATGACAAACTGACTATATATGAAGTTGAGTCATTTCATAAAAATTTGTTGCAATGGTCTAATGAATCAAACGGTGATTTGATCCTCGAATGCGGACACTTGCATAAGATTGATATGGCGGGGATTCAGCTTTTGCTTTCGGCTCAAAAAGCGTGTGCCTATAAAGGGGTAAATTTGGTTTTAAAAAACCTATCTGCTGAAGTCGCCGCAACCATTCGTACAGGGGGGTGCGAAGCACTGTTGGGAGGCGAGAATGAGTGAAGAACTTCAGCTCTTTTTAGAAGACAGCAGCGAACAGCTCGCCTATATGGAGAGCTCTTTGATTAACATGCAAGATGAGGGTGTTAATGAAGAGGACGTCGGTGCACTCTTTCGGGCGATGCATACGATCAAGGGGACCGCGGGGATGTTCGGATTTGATGATGTGGTCGGTTTCGCCCATATCGCCGAAAATTTACTCTCTGAAGTCCGATCGGATAAGGTACCGTTGACGCCTGAAATGATAACGCTGTTTTTGCTTTGTAAAGATCACACGGAAAATTTGATCAATACGGCGGTGGATCAACAGCCGATTGACGACGAACTGCGAAAAACGAATGATGAATTATTGGTACAGCTTCTCGGGTTTACACCGGGAAATACCCAAAGTCATTCGGGAAGCGAAGAACTTCATCATGGTGCTTCGGATACAGGAGTGCATGAATCTAATCTTTGGCATATAAGCCTCGGGTTGCACAGAGATTTTTTCAATACGGGGATGGATGTTTTAAATCTAATCTCATTTTTGGATGATCTTGGAACCGTAAGTAAAAAAGCGATTTTGACCGAAAAGATCCCTTCGCTGGAAACCTACAATCCGGTTGAATCTTATATCGGATTTGAAATTCAGTTGGAGAGCGAACACTCTCGTGATGAGATTGAAGAGGTATTCGAGTTTGTTTTGGATGACATCGAGCTGAGAATATTTAAAGCGAATGATAAAAGTAGCCTTTTAAATTGGATTGAAACTCTCCAAGATAAAGTCTCTAAAGTGAAGTTTCTCATTGCCAACGGATTTTTTCCTCAATCTGATTTTATAACAGAGGCAGTAGCGCCGGTAACGGTAACTCCATCTGTACAGGAATCGGATAGTAACATGGAAGAGACTCAATCGGATGAGCAAAAAACGGCATTGAAAAAAGAGCCGTTGAAAAGCTTTTCTTTGCGCGTTGATTCGAGCAAAATCGATCAGCTCATCAATCAAATCAGTGAGATGGTTATCGCAAATGCCAAGATCGCTCAGCGCGCGGATATGGTCGATGATGCGGAGTTGAGTGAATCCACCACCATTATGAGCGATATGCTCGAGTCGGTTCGTTCAAGCGTTATGAATATCCGTATGGTTCAAGTCGGTGACAGCTTTGCCAAATTCAGACGAATCGTCGGTGACGTCGCCAAAAAACTCGGTAAAGAGATCGAATTTACGATCAACGGCGGTGAAACCGAGCTGGATAAAATGGTGGTTGAGAAAATATCCGATCCCATCATGCACATGCTTCGAAATTCGATCGATCACGGGATCGAAATGCCCGATGATCGTGCAGCTGCGGGGAAATCTCCTAACGGCAAAGTGACATTAAGCGCTTATCCTGACGCGGGAACGATCGTCATCAAAATCGTGGATGACGGTAAGGGGTTGGATCGAGATAAAATCTTAGCAAAATCGATTGCAAACGGTATCGTATCTCCGAACCAAAACTTATCGGATAAGGAGATTTTTAATCTGATTTTTGCCGCAGGATTATCGACGGCGGATCAGGTCTCGGATATATCGGGTCGCGGAGTCGGGATGGACGTTGTCAAACGAAACATCGAAGAACTGCGCGGAACGGTAGAGATTGATTCCATCAAAGGGGAAGGGTCTACTTTCACGATTAGATTGCCTCTTACGTTGGCGATTATCGACGGATTTTTGATCCAATCCGGTGATACGAAATATATCATCCCTCTGGAGATGATTCAAGAGTGTATCGAGCTCAGCGCTTCGTATAAAAAGCAGATGAAGGGGAACCATTTCATTAATCTGCGAGATTCTATTCTCCCTCTTTTGGATATTCGAGAATATTTTAAAGAGACTGAGAGCAAAAGTTCTCGTGAAAACGTCGTCGTAATACGATACGGGGACTACAAAATGGGGTTACAGGTGGATGAACTCTACGGTGAGTTTCAAACGGTTATCAAACCATTGGGCGAAGTGTTTAGAAATGTGACCGGTATCAGCGGCGGTACGGTTTTAGGAAGCGGTGAAATCGCTTTGATTTTCGATATTCCGAAGCTTATGGAATATCAGATTCGAAACAGTTAAAAAACAAAATCAAAAAAGGAATGGACATGAATACCATCAATATCGATTTACAAGAGTTCGGAATCAATGAATACGATGTGGCGAAGTATATTCGTCTGGGCATAGAGTCAGAAAAGAGTCATGAGGAGTTTGAAGCGTTTGTGTCTAAGTTCGGGGGATTGATCTCATCGGTTGCCGCCGGAAATGTCAAAGCTCGTATTGATGCGAATGCTTTTAACGGCGGATTTAAAATATTGGCGGAATCAACCAATAATTTGCTGAGTATTGTTGATAAAGCATTTGCCGATACGATTTTTGGATTGAACGCATTGCAACAAGGTAACTTCGATGCTCGAATTACCACCGAGTACCAAGGTGATTTCGATGTGGTTAAAAAAGCGGCGAATGATACTGCGGCTAAATTAGGGCTCTTGCTCCGTAACTACAATGCGGGATACGTTGAGATTCAAAAAGGGAATTTAAAAGCGCGCGTCAATCGAGACGGTTTTGAAAATGACTATCTCAAATTGATCGATGTTGTTGATGAGACGTTGATTGTTGTCGACAAAGCATTCGCGGATACGATCTACGGTCTTCAAGCGCTCGCAAGCGGTACCCTCAGCGCCCGTATTACCACCGAATACCAAGGTGATTTCGATGTGGTAAAACAAACGGCCAATGCAACCGCAGCAGTTTTACAAGAGTTGTTCAGCGAAGCGGGTAGCGTATTGGAAAAAATGTCTAAAGGGGATATGACCGATCGTATTTCAAAAGATTTCGTCGGTGATTATGTCATGATTAAAACGGCAACCAATCAAGTCGCCGATCAGCTCGAAGATATGGTGAGTAAAATCAACGGAAGTGCCGCAGAGTTTACGAATGCCGCTGAGGGTGTCAGTTCATCCTCTCAAACGCTTAGTGCGGGGGCGACACAACAAGCAAGCTCATTGGAAGAGACCAGTGCCGCACTCGAAGAGATGAGCGGAAGCGTTGCAGAGTCGGCGAAAAATGCGCAACAAACGAATATCATGGCGGAAGATGCGGCGAAGATGGCAATGGAAGGGGGCGAAGCGGTGAGTAAAACGGTTCAAGCGATGCAGACGATCAGTGAGAAAATCGGAATCATCGAAGATATTGTCTATCAAACAAACCTATTGGCGTTGAATGCGGCGATTGAAGCGGCACGTGCGGGAGAACACGGTAAAGGGTTTGCCGTTGTTGCCGCCGAAGTCCGAAAATTGGCAAAACGTTCACAAATTGCCGCGCAGGAGATCTCTGAAACGGCTAGTCAAAGTGTGAAAGTGAGCGAACTCGCCGGTAAATTGATCGGGGAAGTGGTTCCGAAAATCCAAGACACGGCGAAATTGGTTAAAGATATTGCAAATGCGGCGAAAGAGCAAGATGTGGGAATCAGCCAAATCTCAGCGGCGATGACACAACTCGATCAAGTGACCCAAACCAATGCGGCATCGTCTCAAGAGATGGCGACGGCGAGTGAAGAACTCAGTATGCAGGCAAATAATTTGACCCAAATGATGCAGTTCTTTAAAATTACTGAGACACGAAACAGTGGATTCGGCGGTATGCAGGCTATGGTTGCCCCAAGACGAAATATGCAACCGGCGATGAACAGCAATCGACGCTCAGAAGGTTTAGATCTAAGAAATTTTGATCGTTATTAAGGGCTACCATGCGTCACGACGATATAGAAAAACATTCTGATATAGGGCAAGATCAATATCTCCTGTTTTATTCGGGAGGGGATATTTACGCGATTAAAGCACTAAGCACAAGCGAGATTGTGGAGTATTCGACGATTACGAAAGTCCCTTTGATGCCCTCTTTTGTTAAAGGGGTGACCAATATTCGCGGTAATATCGTCCCCGTTATCGATTTGCTGGATCGTTTTGATCTGGGGGAAACCCAAGTGCAACCTAAAACATCGATCGTTGTCGTCAACTATAAAAACGAGGATGAAACTACGACTCAGCTGGGTATCATCATCGATGAAGTGTATGAGGTAGATGACATTCACTATGAACAGATGAAAGACGCACCGGGATTCGGGTCCAAAGTCGATAAGAAGTTTATACAGTATATGGGCAAGTACGAGGGTGATTACATCGCCATACTGGATACGCAATCGATTTTAAATATTGCGGAACTATCGAAGACACTCAGATAAAGGATGCGCATGAACAGTTATGATGAATTAGAAGATATTACGAAATCCGGGTTTGAAGAGATAGACGACGATGAAGATGAGTTGGATATTGTCAAACTGGTCAGTACCAATGCAAATGATACGAGCCAATACCTCATTTTTGAGGGGAGCAACAACGAATTTTATGCGAAAAACGTCTCTAAAATCGAGGAACTGCTCGTCTATAAAGATCTCAATCTCGTCAAAAATCCGGGGGAAGGGCTCATCGTCGGGACGGCGGATATCCGCGGTAATATGACCACAATCGTTAATTTTGATCGATGGTACGGCAACAGTGTGTTAGAGGACAATGAGTATGAGTTGATCGTACTGGCGCATTACGGCGGACATCGAATGGGGATCGTCGTCAAACGGGTGGAATACATCGTCAATATTCCGGCCGAAACGATGGTTGACAACTCTGAGACGAATGAAAAATCCTCCTTTATCACCAAGATTGCGTTTGCCGGAAAAGAGAGATTGTGTACTATTTTTGACAGCGATAAACTCCTTTTGGACGTATTCGATAAAATTGATACACAGCGGGTATCGCATACCAAAGAGGTCAAGCCGATCGTCAAAACGAACAAAAAGATTCTTTTTGCCGATGACAGTCGCTTTATCCGTAAAATGGTTCAAGAGCTTTTTGATACATTGAACGTCAGTTATGAAATTTACGAAAACGGCAAAGCGCTCATCGATGGGGTTAAAGAGATACCTGTTGATGAGATCGGGCTGTTTATAACCGATTTGGAGATGCCGGTCATGGGCGGTAGAGATGTCATGCGTCTGATTCGTGAAAACAAGAGTTACAATCACATCAGTATCATCGTCCATACCAATATGTCGAACGATAATATGGAGAGCGAGTTGACGAAAGCCGGGGCGAATGCCATTATCGGCAAAGTAAACATGCTAAAACTGGGTGAAGCGATTAACGAGCTGATTATTTAAGGGTAAAAATGGCAACGCCAAAATTAGAAGATGCCGAATTCCGAACGTTTCAAAAGATCATTTTTAAAGAAGCGGGAATTGACTTAAATGACACCAAAAAAATATTAGTGCAAAGCAGGTTGCTGAAGCAACTCATGAAATACGGATTTGAAACCTATACGGAATATCTCCGGTTGGTTCAGATCAACCAGCTTGAAAAGACCGAAATGGTGAATCTGCTGACGACGAATGAGACCTATTTTTTTCGTGAAATTGAACATTTTGAATTTTTACAAAAAAAGATTCTTCCCCATTATCGTCCAAAAGGAAAATTTCGTGTTTGGAGTGCCGCAGCTTCGGTGGGTGCGGAAGCCTACAGCACCGCGATGCTTTTGGACAGCGTCCTCTCAAAAACAAATTGGGAAATCATGGGGACGGATATTAACACCGAGGTTATACAAAAAGCTAGAGTGGGACTATACCCCGAGAGCTGGGTAGAGAAAATCCCGATGGATTTGCGAAAGATGTATTGTTTGAGGGGAAAAGGGGAGAATGAGGGGAAATTTTTGATTGACCGCTCCTTGATCCCGAATATGAGTTTTGAACAAGCCAACTTGCTCGAATTGAGCAGTAGTTTGGGACAGTTTGATCTCATTTTTTTACGAAATGTGTTAATCTATTTTGATAATGCTACGAAGCAAAAAGTGGTGGACGGAGTGATAGATCATCTTCATGCCGGAGGTTATTTTTTCATATCTCATACCGAAAATTTGAATATGATCAATATTGATCAGCTCGAGCAAGTTCAGACCGCGATCTATCGTAAGAAAGGGTAGTTGTTGAAGAAAAATAATTTAAAAATCATCGTTGTCTCAAGCAAAGGCGGCGTCGGTAAAAGTACCATATCCATGCAACTCATTGCCCCGTTTTTGTATGAGTTCAACGGCAATAGCCCCGTCGCCTTTTATGAGTTTGATGATGAAAACAGCGATTGTCTGAGTTACGGCGACAGCAAACTAACCAACAGAAAAATTGTCGAGGTCTCGTCTCCCATTTTACGCGAAGATTTGGCGGAAATGTTTCTCAAAGAGGAGACCGCCTGTTTTGACATCGGAGGGAATAAAACGACGACAATGGTGTTGAACGCTTTCAATGAAAGCGGAATGATCCACTTCGTCGATCTGGTCGTTATCCCCCTTTTGGACGGAGAACAAGACGGGATCAATGCGATCGTTATCTACTCGGTGTTAAAAGATATGAGACCCGATCTTAAATTTATTTTCGTCCTGAACCGAGCCAAAAACCACCGATATGTGGAGTATCAGTTTGATAATTTTTTCGGGGATGTCCGAGGGATCTTCGAGAACAACAATTCGGTACGAAACTGTTTGCTCGGGGATGATGAAAATTATATCGCGATGCTCGATGATGATATTATCAAATACAGCCGACGATTCGGGTTGACAATCTACGAGATCGCGCATCAAAACAAAGATTTTATCTCTTTGCTCAAACTCAATATGAAAGAGATGAGCAAAGAGCAAGAGATTAAGCTTACGAGTTTTAAGAACTATATCAAAAAAACATCCGATACCTATTATGACGATGTTTTGAAATTAGGATTTAACAAACTGAAGTTCATTTTGGAGAGAGACCATGACAACCAAGCAGTATAGTCACTATTTACCGTTTTTAGCCCAAAACTATAATATAGTGCTTTTTAGCAATAAACACTATGAAGCGTACAATGAGGCAAAAACATTTTTTGCCTCCGGTATCCAGCGAAATATGCAAAATAGTGAACTCGACAACATCAATATTACTCTAATGTCGAACAAAATAGACATCGTACTTTTGGATACGACGGAAGATCCTCAATCCGCCCGAAAGTTTTACGAAGCGATAGAGAGTTATAACGATCGGATTGTCATTCTTAGCATCATCAATCGTGAAATGGGAAGCGACGTTATTGATTTGGTGGAGTTGAGTGACACCATTGTATTTGATACGTGCACTTATGAGGAACTAAAAGGAAAACTAGTCCAGATACTCAGCGTGTTTTATACGATTATCTCGATCGGACGACGGGAAGTCAATCTCAAAAGCGGTTCGTCCGATGTGACGATGCTGGTTGACTTTTTGGATTTTTATCAGGGGAGCTCGCTCTTTATCGTGGACGAATTGATCGAACTCAATCAGCGATTAAAAGCGGGCGAATTGTCCAAAGAGCTGCTCAGTGAGATCGGGGGGAAAATTTTAGATATTTCGGAGATATTTTCGAAGCACACTTTGTTTGTGAGAGTGGCTCCGACGTTTAAAGATTTGGGGAATTTTTTAAATAAACTCGATTTTTCTACGATCCCGCCAAACGGTCTCAAAGCGTTTGATTATTTGAGCGAGATTATCGATGATTTGAACAAAAACATGATGGATATTTTCGTCGATAGAATTTTTCAGGATGTTCACGTGTTCGAGGATTCGTTGCAAAACAATATCGAGTTTATGAAAAGCAATCTATTCTCAAAAGTAGATGAAGATGAAAGTGAATTGGACTTTTTCTGATGATTAAAGTATTTGTTATTGATGATTCTGCCGTTGTACGAAGCGCCTTTAAACGGATATTTGACAAGGCGACGGACATCGAGCTGATTGGGGCGGCGAATAATCCTGTGGACGCTTTTGCGATGTTTGCCAATGTGGGGCTTCCCGATGTTTTTATTTTGGACATTGAAATGCCGAAAATGGACGGATTGGAGTTTTTGGAGCTCATCAATAAACAAAAGCCGATTCCCGTCATCATCTGCTCGACAATGGTCTCCTCCGGCAGCAGTGCGGCGGTTGATGCGATGAGGATGGGTGCGGTCGATGTGATCCATAAACCCAATGCCAATCTAGGGCAATTTTTTGATGATGCGACGGATGAGTTTCTCGACAAAGTGAGAGCCGCATCACGCGCAAAAGTGCGGTTCAACTCAACCATCGCGACCAAAAAATACACCCTGAGCAAAGAAGAATACGGTAAAAACTCCGCACTTCCCGCATCCAAGAAAATCGTTGCTATCGGATCGTCAACGGGTGGGGTTCAGGTGATCGAAGAGATTGTCCAATATCTAAAACCCAATCACCCCGCGATAGTGATAACTCAACATATGCCTGCGGGATTTACCAAATCGTTTGCCGAAAGACTCAACTCTCTATCTTCTCATTCGGACATCAAAGAAGCATCAGAAGGTGATAAACTGTTGCCGGGACGAATCTTGATTGCACCGGGCAATTTGCACATGGAAGTCAAAAAATCGGGGTTTACCTACGAAGTAGCCTTGAAAGACTACCCGAGGGTTAGCTCTCACAAACCGAGTGTAAACGTCTTGTTCGCATCCATGGCAAAAGAGGTCGGATCTCAAGGGGTCGGCGTTATTTTGACGGGGATGGGGGAAGATGGCGCGAGCAAGCTACTTAGTATGAAAGAAGCGGGAGCACAAACGTATGCGCAGGAAGAAAAATCATGCACCGTGTATGGAATGCCGAAAAAGGCGGTCGAATACGGTGCGGTAAAAAGCTCATTATCCATATTCGAGATAGCCAATATGAT
>NZ_DASUIQ010000087.1:0-9603 GCF_036279695.1 Sulfuricurvum sp. | reverse complement strand
GTACGCTTGCTTCATTCATGACAATTACGGAAATAACACGACGTTCTGTCTGTTCCATCATCATTTCTCCTTGTACTCTAACATCATATTAAAGAGCGATCCGCCCGCCGGAACCATCGGAAGTACATTCTCAAAACGGTTTACCACAACATCGATAATCGCAACGACATTTTTCTCTACCGCATCTTTGAGCGCCGCATCAAACTCTTCTTTGGTATTGACGCGATACCCTACTCCGCCGAATGCCTCGGCGACTTTCACGAAATCAGGCTGCATCGATAGATCGGTGGATGAGTGGCGTTTGTCATAAAAGAGCGTCTGCCATTGACGAACCATCCCCAAAAAGTTGTTATTCAAGATAACGTTGATAACGGGGAGTTTATACTCGACCGCTGTCATCAACTCTTGGATATTCATCAAAATAGAGCCGTCCCCCGTAATATTGATACTGACTCGATCCATGTCGGCACGTTTCACCCCAAGCGCTGCGGGGAAACCAAATCCCATTGTCCCAAGACCGCCGGAACTGACCCATTGGCGCGGACGGGTAAAGGGATAAAACTGTGCGCTCCACATCTGATGTTGACCTACGTCGGTAGAGATATTGGCATCATCCCCCAAAAGCTGACCGATACGCTCAATAACCCATTGCGGTTTTAGACGATCGCCCTCTTCTTTGTAGGAGAGCGGATGCAGTTTGTTAAAGTTGGCAATCGTATTGTGCCATGACTCATAACGCTTAGGATCGATTTGCTCTTTCGCAAGCGGGATCATTTGCTCTAAAACGTTCTTGACATCGCCGACAATCGGGAAATGGGCATTCACCAATTTCGAGATACTTGCAGGGTCAATATCGACGTGGATGATCTGTGCATTTTTAGCAAACTCCGAGAGTTTCCCCGTAACACGGTCATCGAAACGCGCCCCAAGACCGATAACCAAATCGGTCTCACTCATCGCCATATTCGCCGCATACGATCCGTGCATCCCAAGCATCGAGATCAATAACGGATCATCGAAGCGAAGTGTTCCGCGCGCCATAAAGGTCTCAACGGCAGGAATTTGGGTGAGTTTTGAAAACTCACGTACCAATTCCGCCGCATTTGCGTTGATAATCCCACCCCCTAGATATAAAAGAGGACGTTTGGCGTGAGCAATCGCATCAATCGCTTTTTTGATCTGTCTTGTATTCCCTTTGGTCGTCGGTTTATACGTTTCGAGATTGACCTCTTTGGAATAATCAAACTTGGCGATTTGCGCCGTGACATCTTTAGGAATATCGACGTGAACAGGACCCGGACGACCGCTTCGTGCGATATAAAACGCCTCTTTGAGGATACGAGGCAAATCTGCCGCATCGGTCACCAAATAGTTGTGTTTGGTACAGGATCGGCTGATACCTACCGCATCGATCTCTTGAAACGCATCGGTACCGATGAGAGACATCGGCACCTGACCGCTGATCACGACGAGGGGGATTGAATCCATGTAAGCATCCGCCAGTCCCGTCACACCGTTGGTGAATCCCGGACCTGACGTAATCATAGCAACGCCCACTTTTCCGGTCGCTTTTGCGTACCCTTCTGCGGCGTGGACTGCCGCTTGTTCATGACGAGTCAAAATATGTTGAAATGATCGCTGTTTATAAATCTCATCATAGACGTTCATGATCGCCCCGCCGGGGTAACCGAATACGACTTCGACTTCCTCGGCGATGAGTGCTTCGATAACCATCTGTGCACCGCTGATTTGCATGTCGTCTCCTTATCCTAAGTAAATTTATATTGCACCTAAAAAATGGGACAATAAAGTTGAAAATTAGGGGATTATAAAAGAAAATAGCTATAAATTACGTTAAATAGAGGAGAATTCTTCTCTAGAATTAGGAAATATCCTCTATTTCAGGAAGCTTGATCGCTTCATCCACTAAAAGTGCCGCTTCTTTTTGCGTTAGAACATTCTCATCGATAATATTTGGGAAAATTTTACGAACGGTGTCGCGCAGTTTCATGAGATTGATCGGTTTAAGCAAATAACCTCCGGCACCGGAACGGATCGCATTAATAACCATCTCTTCTTGACCGTGAGAAGTCACCATGATGATCTTAACATGTTTATCGATTTTTTTGAGTTCTTGAACGGCGGTGATCCCGTCCATCTCCGGCATCGTAATATCCATCGTCACCAAATCGGGTTTAAGTCGTGCGTATAGAGCTATCGATTCATGACCGTCTTTCGCTTCACCGACCACTTTATGCCCTAATGCCTCGACCATTTTGGTAATATTTCGTCGCATAATGAGAGAATCATCTACTACTAAAACTTTAAGCATTTAACTCTCCTTCGAGTGAACCGATCACATTAAATTCCATGTTTCCAAACGGAGTTGAGAGTAATGCGGTTATCATGCCGGTTCCGTTTGTTTTTAAAATCGATTTGGCATCTTCGATCGTTACGGGAGGGGTAATCGTGACCCCTTTGCCTTTGTTAGGAAAATCATTGAGAGAATGCCCTACGATCGTGTTGGCAATCTCTCCCGCCGCACTATCACGCAGTGCTAAAAAATCATTCTCATGGATCTCTCCGTATGCAAATGCTTTGGTCAAGTTATCCAATAACAACTCATTATAGGTGACATAAAACAGTAGGTTCAATGTGCCGCCGATTCCGATCATAGTCGTATATTTTTTTAATTCTATTTTGCTTACCGAGCGATATTTCCCATCGAATGATGCTGCTATATGCATCTCATCGACCAAAAAAAGCTCCGCACGATAGATGATCGCGTTCAATACCTGTTTTAAAAGCTCACTTTTACCCATGGTCACTCCTTTGTTAGTGATTTTTTCGGAATAGAAAAGAGAAATTGAGTACCGATACCGACGTCAGATATAACACGATAACTCCCCCCTAATTTGTACAATTGGGCGCGTACCGATGCCAAACCGATCCCCCGTCCGGAAATATCACTCACTTCCTCTTTGGTCGAAAAATAGTCTTCAAACAAAAGATCCATGAGCGCTTCATCATTTTCCAGTTCCAACGCCGTTTTAATTCCGGTCTCTATCGCTTTTTGCTTGAGTTTTTCCTTATCGATTCCCCGTCCGTCATCAGCGATTTCGATCATAATATTCTCTTCATCTTCCGTGATAGCGAGATGAATCGTCCCCGATTCATCTTTATCGTGTTCTGCCCTCTCCTCCGGTGATTCAATACCATGATCAACACTATTTCGGATAACGTGGATCAGAGATTTGGCGAATCCTCGAAACTCCTCGCCTACGCTGAAAGAGGTTTTGTCCTCTATCTCCATAGGATAAAGCGATTTTTCCAAACGTTCCGCAAGCTGCTCAACGTATTTAGGAAGGGTAGAAAAACACTCTCCGATCGGTTTGAATTTGAGACGTTGCAACAACTCGAGTAAATCGTTCAACTCGTAACACGTATCAGGCTGTTCTTTTATAAGCTCTGCCATTTTGCCATGCAACCGTTCAAATGACGTATCATCTATCATAACACGTTCTTTTTTCTCTAAAAACTCTTCGCCTAACGTCTCTCGCAAAATTCCAAGATCTTTTTCAAGCCACAATTCAAAATCGATCTTGTTCATCATCGCCTGAAGGGTCATATTTGAGACTCCGCCTCCGTGAAGCCAAGAGGCAAACTTCGTTTCAACTTTATGAAGAGCCTGTAGGGTTGTCACAAATTCCTGCTGTGCGAACAACCCTTTATAGGTATGAATTTGCCGGTATAGTTCCGTTAAATTTTCCATTGGTGTGAGCTTAGTATCAATACAGCTAAAACGATTCGCTAAAAAGTGCCGATAATCATCCAAAAGCTCAAAGAACTCATCGCGGTTTCCGATCGCTGAAACAACCATTTTGAGAACATTACGTTCTCGCTCAATACTTTTTTCAAGATTCTTTTTGTCCGTTATATCGGTCAGAATCACCATAGCGCGATTCGCCTCTATTATTTTGTAGACGACATCGATCGCTTTGTTATTAATGACAAACTCATGCGGCAAGAGGGAGAGGATGGCATCTACTTTGACCTCATCGCTTTCATCAAAAACCGCTTGAAAGGTTTCCTCAAAAAACTCTCTTTTCTCACTCTCATCGGGATAAAAGAGTTTCCCGATCCGCTCATTTTCAATCGGTCGCTCAAAAATTTCCAAACATTTTTGAGAATACTCATTTTCAACGACAAGAGGAAGAGAAAAAGTCAAAAACCCTTGATTGGCATTGTCAAGCAACCTTGTGACGGCAATAGAGCGTTCTTCTAAATCAGCTGTTCGCTCGGCAACCTGACGCGACAATTCTTGTTGAATACCCTTATTCTGCATCCGATACGCGATAAAAAACGGGATTAGAATCAATATGTAAAAAAGTGCTTCGCCCAAGGACTGCATCAATAGTTTATGAAGCTGTGCATCAATGTTAGTGATCTCAATATCAGCCGCCGTAATGTAAACGCGCCCGCTCGGAGAGATATGCGGTAAAAAGACCGATCTAAAATGTCCCCACTGATCCGCACTTTCATCAAACTGCATCGTACGCGTCTGAAAGGCTTTTAACAATATAGGAGAAGCATCGGTATACTCATCAAAATAGTAACTAATATCCTCACCGCTTTTGAGCTCTTCAGCAGTTGCACTACTGGAAGTAAAATAGACTTTACCCTCTTGCAAAACAAACGAATAGACATATTTGACCGTTACACTTTCTGCGAAACGGGATAATTTTAGACGGTTTTCACGGTCCTGTTCCGGCGAAATTGAGCCAAATTTTGTTTCCGGTGTATGTAACGAGGGAGGAAGAAGTTGATCGGTAACGCTCGCACATTGAATAAGCCGTTTATCGATAAATGCTATCAGTTCAGAACGCTGCGTCGTATACTGGTAGGTGATATACCCAAACAGTGCGATAAGATAAAAAGCGACTGCACCGTAATAATATTTTTTCATACAAATAATACCCAAATAAAATAAGATTGTTTTATTTTACTAAATATTGTCTTGTATCAAACTTTATTAATAACTTCCTTCGCCTACCGTAATCACAAAATTGTCCTCCACCGCTACAACACCGAACGAATGTTGACCGCAAAAACTCTCATTAAGCTCTTGCGCCCATGCCCGTGCTACGCGATAAGCGTTTTCTTGGTCATCGAATGTTTTGATTTGCGGCATCCCTTTACGGATGGCACATTTACACAGTTTTTCAACAACGACATGATATTCCATCCCTTATCCTTTACAGCCGCAGCCGCTAACCATACCGATGACATAATTGTCATTCACTTCCACAAGCTGAAACTCATGTTTACCGCAAAAATGTCCTTGCATATACGCCAATTGAGTCTCTGCGGCTTCGAGAGCACCCTCTTTGGACTCATATGTGGTAATTTGAGACATCTCCTCTTTTTTAGCGCAACTGCATAGTTTTTCAATAACGACGTGGTGTTCCATATTTAGTTCCTTTTGAATTGATATTTTTAAACTGCATAGTGTGTTCCAGAACAGCTTGAGCGGTTTTGAACACAGTGTGCTATAATTATTTTTATAACCGTATATGAGGCAACCAAATGGCACTCAAAGATTTACAAAGCTTTAAAAACGCTTTCCAGCTTTCTGCCTCATATCTTATATTTGGTATGTCTTGGATCTATTTTTCCGATACCGCTGTTGCATCACTTGCTTCAAACACCCATCAACTCACTCTACTTCAAAATTATAAAGGGTGGTTATTTATTCTCATTACTACCTTTTTTCTATTTCTATTGAGCTATCGTTTTTTATATCAAAGATTTGTCGAGTATTCACAACAACTAGCAAAACAAAAGAGCGCTCAAATTCTTATAGAACAAAAAAATGCTCTCTTAAACTCCCTTATCAACAGCTCATCCGATGCTATTGTTATAAAAGGGTTGGATAAAAAGTATTTCATTGTCAATGAAGCGGCAGCTCACCTTTCAGGGCTCTCTGTTGATGATGTGATAGGAAAAACCGCCGATGAAATTTTCCCTCCTCAAACTGCCGACATGATAAATACATTGGATAATGAACTACTGGAAAATAAATCGTTTACAGACCATGAAGAGATCATGGTCATGCCTAATGGGATAACACGTATCAACTGGGTTACCAAAGGGCTCTTGAGAACAGAAAACGGAGAATTATTCGGTATCTATGGAATCTATCGAGATATTACCAAAGCCAAAGAAAATGAACAAGAAATTTTGAATGCAAAAGAACATTTTGATTATTTAGCCCATCATGATCCGCTCACAGACCTCCCTAATCGCCTCAGTTTAATTGAAATGCTTCAAGAAAAAAGTACCAAAACACCTATTGTCCCTTTTGCACTGATGTTTTTAGATTTAGACGGATTCAAAGAGATTAACGACTCTTTCGGGCATCGTTTCGGGGATCAAGTGCTAATCCTCTTTTCAAAATTATTGCAGGATCTTTTCCCAAAAGAGACGTTAATCCTTCGTACGGGGGGTGATGAGTTTGTCATCCTGCTCGAATCAAGTATTGACCAGCACTCTATTCAAATACAAATAAACCGTCTCATTCAAACCCTTAATGACCCTTTTACTATCGATCAGATTGAGGTATTTATCACTGCGAGTATAGGAATTTCGCTCTATCCAGATGATACTTCTAATCCTGAAGAGCTCCTGCAAAAAGCTGATGCTGCAATGTATAAAGCAAAAAGTATAGGACGAAATACGTATAGCTTTTACAATAACGGTTTGACCCAAGAAGTACTGGAGCGAACCACCCTTGCTTCAAACCTCAAAAAAGCGATAAGTAATTGGGAATTGACCCTCTATTATCAGCCGCAAATCGACCCTCATTCAGGAAAAATCATAGGGGTGGAAGCACTCGCACGCTGGATTACGGATGAGGGGATGATCCCGCCGTCTCAATTTATCCCGATCGCGGAAGAGAGGGGGTTGATCATTGAATTAGGAAATTTTGTCCTAGAACAAGGATTTAGAACAGCCGTAAGATGGATCAATATGGGGGTATTTAGCGGAAAAATCGCTATTAACGTATCGGTTAAACAGCTTATCCACCAAAATTTTTTATTTCAACTCGAAGAACTGCTCTATAAGACAGGATGTAGCCCCGAATGGATCGAACTCGAAATTACCGAAAGTACCATTCTCGAATACCCTGAAAAAATCATTGCTCTGCTCAGTGTGATCAAGAGCAAAGGGTTTAAAATCTCTATCGATGATTTCGGAACCGGATATTCATCCCTATCCTACCTCAAGCATCTCCCCGTAGATAAACTTAAAATTGACATCTCCTTTGTCCGCAATATCACAATGGAACCTAAAAACCAAACTATCATTAAAACAATTATAGCTCTTGCAAAAGGGTTAGGGATGACAACCGTTGCCGAGGGTGTTGAGACGCTCGAAGAACTCGAATTTTTACGTTTAAGCGGTGTTGACTCTATTCAAGGGTATTATTATTATAAACCAATGAGTATGGAAGCTACCGAACACTTATTTATACAACACTCAAACAGGATTTAAAATGGGCGATTTATACAAAGAACATATCGATATTACGAATGAAGTCAAAGAGAGCATCCAAAAACTAAAAGTTGTTTTCCCCGCCGAATATAATCGAATCTATGCTGAAAAGGCTAAATCTCACCACATCGAGCTTAAACCGAACCAAGTCATCAGCTCCGAAATGCTCGATGAAAAAATGGTGCGTCATCTCATCACCCTATCTCAATGTACCGACGATGCGATTCATGCAATCGAAACCGAAGATAAAGAGTTATTAAGCATTGTACTTGCCGAGACCAAAGCACTCCAAGAAGAGATACACGAACTCCAAAAAATCGTCTATGAAGACGGTCTAACCAAAAGCTATAACCGAAAATGGTTTGAGGATATGCTCTGTGATTCTGATCATATTTCGATCCGTGACAGCGGCACCCTTGTCATGGTCGATCTCAATAAGTTCAAACAAATCAACGATAAATTCGGACATGTCGTCGGGGACAAAGTTCTGATTCATATCGCGTTTAAACTCAAAGAGACAGGCGGGCGAGTCGTCCGATACGGCGGAGATGAATTTATCATCATTTTTGATTCAAAAATTTCAGAACATGAGATTCAAACAAAAATGTCATCCATTTTAGAGTATTGCAACAATGTTCACTTTAAAGTCGATCAAAATGAATTTAAAATCAATTTCGCCTACGGAATGGCTACTTTTACGAACGGTTCGAATATCGATACGATTATCGAAACTGCCGACAAAGCGATGTATGACAATAAAACTTGTCTGATTTAATCACGATAACGGCGTTGTCTGAACGACAAAATAGAGTTCATCTTTGAGCGTATTGAGGCTTTTGATGACATTGCTACGCCGCGTCTCATCCAGTTCAAAATGCTGTTCAATCGAATCGTAAATACGATCGATGCTCGCATACACTTCAACCATCAGTTCGGCTTTGATTTTATCGTGAACGGCTGCCATAAATCATCCTATTTGTTTGAGTAAATATTTCTAAAAACATTCAACCAAAAAAATCTCCCATGTGGGAGAAAGTGACGAGAATCAATGAAGTATTTGCCTCCGACGGAGGCAAATTGTCCTTAGCGGACGAGGTCGAAGAAGTAGTCAGTGGTAGCGATGTTTTTAGTATCTTCATCCAATTGGTCAAGAACTTTGTTCGTGATCCAAGTAAGAAGGTTCAACGCTCCGTCGTATCCGCTGATAGAGTAACGGTGTAGGTGATGACGGTCGAAAATCGGGAATCCGATGTAGATCAACGGAGTTCCTGTATCACGCATCAACTCTTTACCGTAACTGTTACCGATCATGAAATCAACCGGCTCAGTGAAGAGGAGTGAACGCATTGCCCACAAGTCTTTACCAGCCCATACGTTCAAGCTGTCTTTAGCCGGAGACGTATCGAGCAATGCTCTCATCTCAGCTTCCCAGCCGTTCGGTGCATTGTGGCAAAGGACGTGAGTCGGCTCAGCACCCATCTCTAACAAGAATGAAACGGCTCCGAGAAGGAAGTCAGGATCACCCCAGATAGCGAATTTTTTACCGTGCATGTACGGATAGCTGTCTTGCATAGCATCAACAAGGCGACCGCGCTCAGTTTTTAGTTTTTGTGGAACTTCGGTTCCAGTTAATTCAGCCAATTTCATTACGAACTCATCCGTCCCTTTAAGACCGATCGGGTTAGAGAATCCACCAGCGTGTTTCCAACGTTTTTCGACCATTTTCATGGTTTTAGACGTTGCGTATTTTTGCAATGAGATTGTTGCACTTGAGTTGATACAATCTTTTGCATCTTCGAGTTTTGTTCCGCCAGAGAACATTTCGTAGTTACCTGCCGGCATATCCCATTGATCAGAGTGGTCACCCAACATGATATAGTCAGTACCGAACGCTTCTACGATGCTTTTTACGGAGCGTAGGCTTCCGATGTACGTTTCAAAACCAGGGATGATGTTGATACGTTGTTTCGTTTCACCTTTTTGACCCTCAGTGAGCTGAGACATGATACCGTGCATCATGTTGTCATAACCTGTGATATGGCTTCCTAC
>NZ_DASUIQ010000086.1:0-9864 GCF_036279695.1 Sulfuricurvum sp. | reverse complement strand
ATCTCTTGACGTTCGGTGATGTCCCTCGCCGCACCTACGATACGGACAATCCGTCCACTCTCATCTCGTATCGGTAATAGGATCGAATGGAATGTTCTAACACCGGCAGGGAAAGGGTAATCGGCGGTATAATCGGTTTTTTCACCTGAATTAAGGACGGTGGTAAATTTATCGATTAGTATGTTGCGGAACGTTTCATCCTCAATATCTTCAACATCCAACCCGATGACGACATCGCGCGGTATCCCCGTTACCTCTTCATAAGCGGCATTGACATCCACATAGATAAATCGCCCCTGTGGAGTTACATCGAGCAGATAAATAACATCGCTACTGTTATCAAGGATTTGGATATAGCGGTCATTCGATTCTTGGAGTGCCGTCTCCATCACTTTTCGTTCGGTGATGTCGTGAACCGTTCCCATAGCATACAATGGTGTTCCATTTTGATCGCATCTAATTCCCCCTAATTGATGGACGAATTTGACCCTTCCATCCGGCATCAGAAGTCTATGCTCCGTATTGTAAGGCTCCATGCTCATTTGCCATGCATTGAAACGCTCAGAGACAAATTCTCTATCCTCAGGATGGACTCTTTCAAAAAAAGTCTCAAATGAAGCGACTGCATTGGGATCGTTCGTTGGATCTAGTTCAAGAATTTGGAAATATTCGTCCGACCATGAGAGATTGTTGGTTTTTAAATCAAAGTCCCAACTTCCTATTTTCGCAAGTTTTTGAGCTTCTACAAGAGATGAACGATGTTTTTCAAGGTCATTTTGGAGGCGATAAATATCGGTCATATCTCGTCCAAGCCCTAAAATGCTAACGATCTCTCCCTTATCATCCCATTCCGGCACCAACGTGACATCGTGTATTCGTATATCGCCGTTTTCATCCGGTACTGATTGCTGTACGAGTATCGTTTGTCCGCTGGTAACGACCTGAGCAATAGCCGCTTTTATGGATTCGTGTTCATCCGGTATACGATGTCCGATCACTTCCGATGAGCGGAGTCCCAATGTTCGTTCATGTACAGGATTGATATAAAGGTATCGTCCATAGCGATCCCATCGGATAATATTGTCCGGTATATGTTCTGTCAAAGAGCGGAACTCTCTCTCACTGGCTATGAGCTGTGCTTGCATCTGTTTTCGCTCACTGATGTCTTCGAGAAGTGCCAAAATGTAGTTGACTGAACCCTCATCGTTACGGACACAACTCACTGCGAGGTTCGTATAGACGAGATTACCGTCTTTTCGGATGAGACGTTTTTCGAGCGTATAGTCTTCGATCTCTCCGTTCATCAGTTTTCTATACTGCTCAAGTTCGGGAGCCAAATCCTCAGGGTAGGTCATATCGACCCATGTACGTTTGGTTAGCTCATCCTGAGTGTAGCCGAGCATTTGTTGGAGTTTTTCGTTGGTGTGTATCCATCCGTACTCCGGTGAAATAATCGCCATACCGACGAGCTGACGCTCGAAAAAGAGGCGCATTCGTTCGTTGTCTTTTTGCTCTTCGAGGAGTCGTCGCTCGGTGATGTCACGTGCGACGGCGAGGTTGTATCCAATACCGTTGTACTCGAAATAGTTGATACTCAGCTCGATTGGGAAGAGGGTTCCGTCTTTGCGACGGTGGCTCGCCTCTATGAACATATTTTTTTGTTCTTTCAGATCGTTCCAATGTTGATTCCACCACTCGGGAGTAGCATTCGGATCAATATGGATGACCCCTTTTTGCATCAGTTCTTCTTTGGTATACCCCAGTGCTGTGCAAGCACCCTCATTGACATAGTGGAACATTGAGTTTTCATCGATCAAATATACCGCTTCGTTGATGGTGTTGAGGGCGAACTCTTTGAGGAGGAGCTCTTCACGCGCTTGTTTTTGCTCGGTGATGTCCCTGACGGTAGTAAATGAATAGGTAACACCGTCGTATTCAAATTGGCTTGCATCTATTTCGACATTCAGTATCCGTCCCTCTTTGGTCGTGTGTTGACGCTCGAAACGGAAAGAAGCATTGGGCTTATGGTTATCTTTGAGTGATGCTAATCCTTCTTTTGTTAACTCTTTATCAAAATCAAAAAGGGTCATTGAGATTAGCTCTTCACGGCTGTATCCCAACATTTTGCACGCACCGTCGTTGACTTGAACGACATGTTCATTTATGAAGATATACGCCGCTTCCGTGGTATTATTAAGCGCTTTATCGACAAGTAGTAACTCTTTTTCTGCCGCTTTTCGCTCCGTGATGTCACGGGCGATTGCCATGTTGTAATGTTTGTCACCAAACTCGATGTAGTTGGCACTCACCTCGACAGGGAATATCGTACCGTCTTTGCGACGATGTCGTAGCTCCATTGTTATACTTCCGAGCTCTTTGAGAATTTCCCAGTGTTCATTCCATCGCTCAGCCGGCCAGTCGGGATCGACATCGCCGACGTTCATACTCTCAAACTCCTCACGGCTATATCCTAATGCTGTACACGCACCTTGATTTACGTAGTGAAAGCGTGCATTTTCATCAATCATAAATACGGCATCTTGGATATGATCGAGAGCAAATTTTTTCAGCAATAATCGCTCTTCAGCCTCTTTTTTTTCGGTCAAATCCCAGATGTTAGCGATATGGTACAAAACCTCGCCCTCATCATTTTTGATAACGATTAACTCGACAGATGCCGGAAAAGTTGAACCGTCTTTGCGTTTATGAACCGCTTCAAAAACGACAAAACCTTTGTTTTTAGCCTCTTGTTGAATTTTGGAGAGCATGGGGAGAGAATCAGAGGTGAAAAGATCAGAGACTCGGATGGACTTCAACTCTTGTGCACTGTAGCCGTACAGAGTGTTAAAAGCGGCATTTGTTAGTTCAAATGTATTGTCTTTTTCGGAGTGCATTGCAATGCCCCAGTGGGCTTGTTTAAAAATATCGGACCATTTTTTGAGGGTTTTTTCGAGGTCTTCGAGTTCGATGACTTTGCGGGAGAGATGATTGATCCGCTCCAATGTGAGCATCTCATCATGTGTGGAGGCTTCGTTAAAATAGTCGCCGTATTCGGCATACGGTAGCTCGATGGTGAAGCATGCCCCGTCATGGCGGTTTTCGACCGAGATGGAACCGCCGAAGCGCTGTTCGATGATTTTTTTGGTCATAAAAAGACCCAAGCCGGAACCCGATTCTTTGGTCGTGATATGCATATCAAAGACCATTTCTACGGGGTTTAGACGGATTCCTCCCGCAGTATCACATATAACGATAGTGCAGTAATTTTCTCTCCCGCTGACGTGGACGGTGATGATGGGCATATCGGAAGTGGAATCGTCGAACGCATCTTTGGCATTGAGGATGAGGTTGAGGATTGCATGGGTGAACTCGTTGGCATTGCCTTGGATCGTAGGGTTGGCATCTAAAATGAAGTTGAGGGTGATGTTGCTGTTTTCAAACGAATATTCGGTGATTTTTCGCACCTTTTCCAACTCGTCGGCTATGATAAAACTTTTTTTTCCATCTCCGCGCTGAGCCAAAAAGCTGTAAAAGGTATCGATGGTTTCGGCTAGATGTTGGAGAAGTTTAAAACTGGTTTCGACGGAGCTTAAGAGTTTCTCTTTGGAAATGTCCCCCTGAAAAATGAGGGAGGCTTTGATCGAGTTTTGGATAGCACCGATGGCATTGAGGGGTTGTTTCCACTGATGAGCGATATTTCCGACCGTCTCCCCCATAGAAGCATAGCGTGATTGTAGAAAAAGAACTTTTGCTTCTTCGTTGTTTTCATTGAGGAGTCGATCTCGGTCTTTTTTGAGGGTATGGACTTTATAGGAGAGGAGAACCACCAGTGAGGTGGTGGTTGCCAAGAGGAACGCGATAAACATCGGTTATTTCGGAAGGTCGCGGGTGTCGAGACGGTATCCGATGCCACGGACGGAGATAATAATATCAAGTCCCAGTTTTTTACGCAGTCTCAGGACGATATTTTTGATCGCCGATTCGCAGATCGGATCGAGCGGCCAGAGCGCTTTTCCGATCTCGTCTTTGGTGATCGTTTTGTGTCGAGAGGCTATGAGGAGTACGAGAAGCTCTTGTTCTTTGATCCCCAACGGAACGACTTCTCCTTTATAGTAGAGCTCTTTGGTAGCTGAGTTGTAATAGAGATTTTTGCCCAAAATCACTAACCCGTCCGACTGAGGGGAACGTTTGATCGCGGTGCATACCATTGAGGTGAGTTTTTCGAGTTCGACTGGTTTGACGAGATAGCCGTCAATCGAGAGATTCGCGGCATTGAAAAGCAATTCTTGTTCGGCAAAACTGGTGAGAAAAATGATCGGAACGGTGTAGTTGTTTTGTCGGATTCTGCGAGCGAGGTTCAACCCGTCTTGTTTAGGCATTTTGATGTCGGTGATGATAATATCGGGAGATTCGTCTTCAAACATATTATATGCCTCTTCTCCATCACAAGCGACGTAGACTTTAGCAAAAAGCATCTCCAAGATTTCGCTCATTTGTTGACGCGTAATCGTATCGTCTTCGGCGAAAAGAACTCTTTTTTCTTTGAGTATCAACAAGTTGTTTATCATGAGCTATAAACCTTTTTATCCTGTTTAAAAACAGGTGAAGTATCTCTGTAAAAGTTATTCTATCATAAAAAGTATCAATTCGGTCACATTATAAAAATTAAATAATAATCTTTATTTGATAAAAATTAAAATTCTGTTAAGGATGATTATTCTGCTACCTGCAAACCACCATTTTCCTCGAAACAATCTGAAAACTTCATTGTAATAAAGTCATAAATAGGTCACATAATTGGCATCTTCATGAGACCGTTCTATGCCTGAGTATTAAGTATCATTTCAAAATCGAAGAAAATAAAAACTTATACGTGATACGAAAGTGATCACTATCGGTAAAAGGACATGTATGAAAAAATCGATCATAGCGGCGAGCGTGTTGAGCACGTTGGTGTCTGTTCAGGCGGCGGATGATTTGGCGAGTGCGTTTAAAGAGGGGAAACTCGACGGGCGACTCAGAGCGCACTATTTTGCGACTGATTGGGACGATAACACGGCGACGGGCAAGAACGCTCCGGATGCACACGGTTTAGCTGTGGGGGGGAGTTTGATCTACAAAACGGCACCTTTGCGCGGCGTTAGCGGAGCAGTTGGGCTCTATACGACCCAAAATCCGGGTGGATGGACAGAAAAAAATGACGGAGTGAGCGCTAATACCTCCAAAGATCTCTTTTCTCGCGGACCGGGAGCGACCTATAACTACGGAACAGGATACGCGGTATTAGCTCAAGCGTATCTCCAATACGACATTGCTAAAACCAAACTCAAAGCGGGACGAATGTTGATGAGCAACCCGTGGATCAATCCTAATGACACCAAAATGATTCCGATTGCGATAGAGGGGTATGAACTCGTTTCTAATGATATAGCCGATACGACGATCCAAATCGATTATGCCGATAAAATCAAAGAGCGCGGGATGAATTATTTCGGTTCGATGGCGGATACGGGAGATACCCCTGATAAAATCGCGGCGTATTATGCGACTCATTATGGCACAACTACCGGTATTCACGGCGATGCACCCGATGTTTTGAGTGTCGGGATTAAAAACAAATCGATTGAGAACCTCGAATTTCAAGCGTGGGGAATGCATTGGGCGAACATCGTCGATCAAGCGATGCTAGAAGCGAATTACAAACTAAAAGCGGGGGACGCGACGATCGGTTTCGGCGGACGCTATATCGCACAGCGTGACAAAGGGGCGGGGGCTATCATCGCTCCTTTGAGCAATAATCACGACTCAGACAACAGTATCGATACCTCATTGTTCGCGTTGCGTACGTCGGTGGGTTACGGTGCGGCAAAACTGACGTTGGCTACTGCTCGTACCGCTAGCGGTGCCGATTTGATCGCTCCGTGGCGCGGATTCCCGACCGAGGGGTATACCCGCTCGATGACGCAAACCGACTGGAATGCCAACACCCGCTCGTACAAAGCTCAACTTGATTACGATTTTAACCAATGGGTTTCTGGGCTAAGTACCGTACTCGGTTATGCCTATTATGATCGCGATCCGAGTAAAACGCCGTATCAAAGCATGACGGACAGAGCGTATGGCAATGGCAACACGCACCAAGCGAACTTGGACATTATGTATAAATTGGCGGGCAGTTGGAAAGGTACGGAGCTGAAATTACGTCTTATGGATCAAGATAATGATCTTGACGGAACGAAAGCAAATGGAACTTCCATCGTTGAAACCTCTAACCGCGAGCTTCGTGCTGAAGTTAACTACCTGTTTTAAAAATGAATATAAACAAAGGATTGGGTAGCCGATGAACAGATTAAAACTCCTCATTGCGGATGATGTCGCAGAGAGCCGCGAAATGTTGAAAATGCTCGCGCACAAGATGGATCGTTTCGACATCTATGAAGCATCTGATGGGATCGAAGCGGTACAATCGGTCGAAGAGTATCACCCTCATATCGTCATCCTCGATGTGATGTTGAGCGAGCTTGACGGTTTCCAAGCGTCCAAGCAGATCAAAGCGCGTCATCCTGAAACTTTGATTATCGCACTCACTTCGGTGGTTGATCCGCACATGGAAAAAAATATGGCGTCGATCGGAGTGAACACCTATATCCACAAACCGATCGATAAGAATCTGCTCCATTTTAAACTGCAAAATTTTGCGGCATTGATCCATTCACGGGAGGGGGAGTTCAAAAAACTATCGACCAAAGCGGCGTTGAACCCTTTTTGCTCCGATATTCGACCTTTTGTCACGATGTTCGAGATCAGTGATGCGGAGTCGATCATGGATTTCGGGATATGGATTCTCACCCGCCATGATGAGACGTTGAAGGTCAAGTGTAGACGGATGGACATCGCAATAGAGGTATTTTATATGCTGATGCGTTTGGGTGTTCGTCAAAACGGTTCGATGAGCATCATCGTCGAAGAGAGCTTCGAAGAGCTTTTTGTGACGATGAAGTTTGAAAAAGTGATCCTACTCTGTGCCAAAACCCGTGCGCTGTTTGATGAATTGGGAGAAAACGGTGTTTTAGGGGATAACATTGCCTGTATTCGCCTCACCATGCATTCACATGAAAAAGTGGAAGCAACGCTAACGTGTGAGCCAACCAAACCCGCACCGACGATCCCTGAACCGCTCGTGAAAGCGGAGGTAATAACGCCCAAAGAAGAGATCAAAGTTGAACCGATCTTAGAACAGAGTGAGCCGACGATCCAAAAAGAGGTGAAAGTTCTCGAAACCAAAGAGAAAGAGTTGCTTCGCCAAAGCTTCGTCCAAAAAACTGCCGCCATCGATTACGTCCGTGAGATCGGCGGCGACGTTCTCGATGAGATCCGCGATTTGGAGAGTTTGGATGAGGAGTGGCTCGAAAAACTCCATATCCTCGAAGCTGAACCGAGTGTCGATAATATCTACCATTTTGCCGATACCGTTTTAGGGGTCTATGTTCGGGCGATTAACAATCTGTTTGAATTTACCGCGCTTGCGTATGCTCTCTCATCGTTGGGCGCATTTTTGAAAGAGCACTCCTCTGAGATCATCAGTGATCCCAAAAAACTCAAAACACTCGTGATGTTGATAGAGCATTTAGGCAACGATCTCACTTCGTGGCGAGACCATATTTTCGCTTTGCAAGACACGGCAGACATCCACTACCTCGATAGTTCGTTTTTCAGCTCCTGCATGCAGATCGAACAGATTATCGGGAACAAGGAGGTTGCGGCGAACGATGATGACGACGACGGCATGGAATTTTTTTAAATACATAGAAATAAACAAAGGAGTACATAAATGGCAAAAAAGGTAATTATCGTCGACGATTCCAGAGCGGTTATCGCAACGGCAGAGTTAGCATTAGAGGGACTCATCGGCAGTGGCGTGATCGAGTTTAAATCGTATCTTAATCCCGCAGAGCTTCTAGGGAATTTGCAAAGCGGTGCGGAAAATTTTGATCTGCTCATCAGTGATGTCAATATGCCGGAGATGAACGGACTCGATCTCTCCCGCGCGATCAAAGGTGACGAGCGCTTTAAAACCAAACCGATCATCATCCTCACCACCGAGAGTTCGGAAGAGTTGAAGATGAAGGGTAAAGAGATCGGTGTGACGGGTTGGATGGTCAAACCGTTCAACGACGAGAAATTGGTCAAATCAATCAAAATGGTACTGGGAGTCTAAGATGGAACAAAACACAGCTCAATCCAGAAGAGAACGTTATCTGACGTTTTTTCTGGGTGAAGAACAATACGGGATTGCGATCGATCGTATCAAAGAGATCATCGCATTGATGAAGGTGACCTATGTCCCTAAAACCCCTGAGTATATGAAAGGGGTTATCAACCTACGCGGCTCGATCATCCCTGTCGTCGATACTCGAACCCGTTTTGGGATGGAGCCTCAAGAGGAGACCATGCACACGGCGATCATTATCGTCGAGGTGGACAAAGTAAACGTCGGATTTATCGTGGATCGTGTCGAAGAGGTTGCGAGTATCGATAGCTCAAATCTGGGTGCGGCTCCGAAATTCGGGAGCAACGTCGATACCGACTTTATCTGTTCGATGGCACAGATCGAAGAGAACGTCGTGATGATTTTGGATGTTTTGAAGCTTTTTGAAGCGGATGAATTGATGAGTTTAGAACAAATTACACAAACAAATGAGGGTGAATAAGATGAAGTGGTTAGATAATATGGTATTGCAAAGCAAGCTGATGTTGCTTGCGGGTTTTATGATGGTAGCATTGACGTTACTTGGGTATATGTCGTATACGAATTTGACGCAATGGCGTGAGTCGGTTAATGAAATCGGAAAAAATTATCTCCCCTCAGTAACGGGAGTTATGGAGATGCGAGTTGGATTTAATCAGGTAACATCACAACAGTACCGCGTTCGTGGACTTTCAACCGATCCGAAACGTAGTGATAAGATTATGGATGCTATCGATAAGATCGAAAAAGCGCATGAACGATGGGAGAAAGGGAATAAAATCTATTCTCAAGTTCCACAAACCACTGAAGAAGCCGCTAGTTGGAAAGAGTATCAAGAGGCGTATAAAACATGGAAATCGCTCTCCGATCAATGTATTCCTCATATGAAAGAGATGGCGAATGCACCGGATGAAGCGGCGTTTAACGTGGCTTTCACTGAACTTGATAAAGATATGGACGGTATGGTAGATGTCCGCAAAATGATGGTTTCTACGATGGACAACATAACGAAAATCAATACCGAAGGTGCGGAAACAACGGTTAAAAATACCGAAGAAGAGTCTTCTTCCGATATGCTTTTCTCTATGATTGTTGTTGCGGTTTCTATCTTTGTATCTGCGCTTTTCTCATTTTTGATCATCCGCTCGATTACCCGTGCGATTACCGAGAGTGTTACAACCATCCGTGACGGAGCGATGCAGATTACTTCGGCATCGGATCAAGTAGCTTCATCGTCTGCGTCTTTGGCACAAGGGGCGAGTGAACAAGCGAGCAGTGTCGAGGAAGTAAGTGCAACATTGGAAGAGTCTACCGCGATCAACACCCAAAACGTTGATAACGCACGTCAAGCCGATATTTTGGCGAAAAACTCGAACGATTCAGCGAAAGCGGGATACGAAAAAGGGGAGCAACTCTCCCACTCTATGCACGCGATCACCGAATCAGCGGCAAAAATCAGCGGTATTATCAAAACTATCGATCAAATCGCATTCCAAACCAACCTCCTCGCTCTTAACGCGGCGGTTGAAGCGGCACGTGCAGGTGAACACGGTCTAGGATTTGCCGTGGTTGCGGACGAAGTTCGTAACTTGGCTCAACGTGCGGCATCGGCGGCA
>NZ_DASUIQ010000085.1:0-70642 GCF_036279695.1 Sulfuricurvum sp. | reverse complement strand
CGAAGCCTGAGAATCGAGAAAATCGATCTGTTCATCGATGAGCTCTAACAACGGCTCGAATATCACTACCCGATCACTGCTTCCGAACTCTTTGCTCTCCAAGCGTGAATTGGTAAAGACAGGGATGAAATGTCCCATTTTGCTAAACCCTTTGATCTGAAACGGAATCCGCAAAAAGGTATAGAAAAAGAGGAGATGCTCCAAATAGGGGATAAAAAATGGGGAGAGCATCTGACGCTCATAAAAGGTGTCGTTGTGGATAAAAGAGGTCTCAAACAACGTTTGCTCAATGATCGTAATCGTTTTTTCCTGCGCACGAATCAGCTGCGAGTGTTCGATAAAGATCTCCGAATCGGTGAGGGCAGGGGAAAACAAGACAATCGACTTTTTCTCTAGAGGCCAAAGCTTTTCCCAGATATTGGACATCGGTCCTTCGATATTGGTGAAGTTAGTCGGGGTGGAGATCATCGTAGAGAGATGCAAAGTGATCGGATCACACGCATACACCAACAGCTCTTTTTCCAAGAGATAAAATCGGAGAAGCTTTTTGAGGGCGATGTCGATATTTTCTACCTTGACCCATGCCACTTCACTGTCGCTGATCTGGGTCGGTTTATCAAACATAACACCGTACGCTCCGTTTTGGAGTGCTTCGGGTATATCTTCTGGGGAATAGGCGACAAAAAAAGATCCGCGCTTTACTTTCGAAGGATCGAAGACGACACTTTCAAAAAGGCTGATAGAGGGTTCTCCTAAAAGAGCCCCTTTGCTCAGTGCGAGGATATTTTCGAGTCTCATCCCACGGAACTTCCGCTAAGGCGTGGTTTTTCAGGGCGCACGAGAGATAACCCGTCCGCATCCTTAGCCGCTAAAATCATCCCCTCTGAGAGCAATCCCATCAGTTTGGCAGGTTTGAGATTGGCAACGACACACACTTGGGTTCCGATCATCGACTGGGCACTGTAGTACTCGCGGATACCCGCTACGATTTGGCGCGGAGTCTCTTCGCCCAAATCGACTTGGAGTTTGAGGAGCTTCGAGCTTTTCGGAACCTCTTCGGCATCCAAAACGGTCCCGATTTTGATCGACGTTTGAAAAAATTGATCGATCGTGATAAGCCCCTCTTCGGAGAGCGTAGTCTCTTTTTTATCCACCATAGCAGGTTTCGGTTCCGCTTTCGGTGCCTCTTCGATCATCGCTTTGGGTGCTTCCGCCATCAACGGCTCTTCAATACGCGGGAAAAGCGGCGGGATTTTTTTGATCGTAAACGGGTTCAATAATGCGCCGTTTTTAATGAGGGCATTATAACTATCGGTGGTGATCTCAAATCCTAACGCATCGGCAATTTTTGTCGTCGTCTGAGGCATAACCGGATGAAGCAATACGGATGCTTTTGCCAAAAGGTTGGCAACCAGTGCAACCGTCGCGAGCGCCTCATCATTGCGTCCCTCTTTGATTTTAACCCACGGGGCATGCTCTTCGATCGCTTTGTTCCCGATCGTAAAGACGCGCCATAACTCTTCAAGATAGCGGTGAGGCTGAAGCTCAAACAGATAGTTTTCAGCCGCTTTAAGGCTCTCGTGCGCATCGGAGAGTTCTTTGGCATGATACTGGGCTACATCTTTGCTGTCGACGTTAAAGTCGGAGTATTTTTCACTCATACCGATAATACGGTTGAGGAGGTTTCCTAAATCGTTGGAAAGATCGGAGTTCATGCGGTCGATCAGGGCGCGTTGAGAGAAATCTCCGTCTTGTCCGAACGGCACTTCGCGCATCATGAAATAGCGGAAATTCTCAACGCCGTAGTGGTTGGAAACTTCACGCGGATCGACAACGTTCCCTTTGGATTTGGACATTTTCTCACCGTCGCGTGTCCACCAACCGTGTGCGGCAATGTGTTTAGGGAGAGGAAGACCGAGACTCATCAAAAATGCCGGCCAATATATCGCATGGAAACGGAGGATGTCTTTACCGACAAGTTGTACGTTAGCCGGCCAGAACGCCATTTTTGCTTCGTCAGTGCCGTAGCCCAACGCCGTAGCATAGTTCATCAACGCATCAAGCCAAACGTACATTACGTGTTTCGGTTCGTTCAGCGTTTCCGGCAAATGAACCCCCCAGCTGAAACTGGTACGGGTGACGGAGAGATCGGTCAATCCGCCGCGAACAAAGCTGATTACTTCGTTACGGCGTGATTTTGGGAGGATAAACTCAGGATGCGCTTCGTAGTATTCCAAAAGAGGTCTTTCGTATTTGGAGAGGCGGAAAAAATAGCTCTCCTCTTTGACGATGCTCGTGGCTCTGCCGCAATCGGGGCAGCATCCGCCGTCCATGAGCTGAGATTCCGGAAAAAAGGTTTCACAGCTGACGCAGTAGTTCCCCTCATAAAAATCTTTATAGATGTCCCCGTTCTCATACATTTTGGCAAATGCCGCTTGAACCCCTATTTTATGGTCGGCATCGGTGGTACGGATAAATTGATCGTAACTAATATCAAATTCATCCCACAGATTACGGAACGTTGCACTGATCTCATCGGCAAACTGCTGAGTCGGTTTATTGAGCTTTTTCGCAGCCTCTTCGATCTTTTGTCCGTGTTCGTCGGTTCCGGTGAGAAAATAGGTATCATTACCGACAAGTCGGGAGTAACGAGCCAAAGTATCGGCGATAAAAGTCGTATAGGCATGACCGATGTGGGCTTCACCGTTGACGTAATAGATTGGGGTAGTAATATAGTTTTTCATTGGTTTCCTTATGGGAATTGACGATGCTTATCGTATAGTTAGGTTGATTGTCGTAATTCTATCGGTTGTTACATTTGAAAGAATTAAATTGAGGGTTGATTTTCACCAATTTGTAGCGCTTCTAGGGCACAATATTTGATGTTTGGGAGTTTTTCACGTATCACCATTTCGATAATCGGAAGATTGATCCCCTCATAGTCATGGGCAATAAAATTACGTATGTCGTATGAGCCTTTGAGGTCTTCACGATCAAAATGAGTTAAGATGGAGAAAGCGGCATCATTTTTAAGTTTCTCGAACTGTTCAGCCATAGCTACAAGATGCATTAAAATGGCAGGGCGTTTGAGTTTGGTATCCGATAACGCGGCAACGATTCCACCGCTTTCACTAACGATTTCGAGAATAAGATCGATTTTATCGATGATAGTTTGAACCCGTTGTGCATCACGAATATCAGACATAAATAGCCTCTTTGAGCAATATATCTCTTTTGACGTCATCTAACCCTGATAGATCGCAAATATCAACACGTCCCCCTCCGAAACGATGTGATATGGTACTTCGGAGTTCTTCGATAACACGCAATGCTTCCCATCCGGGATGAACTTGCAAAAAGCGGGGAGTAGTGTGCATAATGATGTCAATATCACTACCCCATACAGCATTTTCACGTGCGTAACTGCCGAAAAGTCCTAATTTCTCAATCCCTTCACTTTCTAATTTTGGGCGTATGGAAGAGAGATAGGCTAAGATTTCTTCTTTTTTTGTCATGAGTTAATTATAACAGAGTTTAGGGGATTTTTTAGTGCTGTTTTGTCATCCCGTACTTGATACGGGATCTATCCCTATGTTTTCAAAATGATGACATTTGAGACGAGGGAATCAAAAATTTGTGCAGTTAATGATATGTTGGAAGATATTTAACACATTGTTCTATATCTTTCTTTTTTACAAAGACAGTTGCTGAACTAAGATAACCGCCTAGCTCGTATGGATCAAAGTCGAATTGTATACCTACTGGTGTAGGTAAAAATTTAATATGCTTCCAATTTTCGATTGTTCCATTTTCTGGACGATCTACTTTTTCTTCAAGTAAAGAAACAATATTTTTAGACACGGTATGTAAGCAATTTGGTGACACGGAAATAAAATGGTTTAATTCTGCGGGAGATAATGAAGTGTCAATGATTTTGAAATGCTTATAGGCTGAGCTTCCATTGCCATGTGCCATACGATTACTATATCCCCATGCCCAACCATGTAATGAAAGTGAGGTATTTGCATGAAAGGCAATTGTTACTTGATTGGTGCATTCCAAATCGTGTTCACAAGTAGACATAAGGTCTCGTATCCAAGAATCGGCATGTTGATTACCTATGATCGGAAAAATGACGCTAAAGACAAATGGACGTGAGGGATTGTCGTCATCTATAGTAGTGTTACGACTATGAGTTACATCAACCCCATGGTACGGATAAACCCGTTTCATTGAAAATTTCAACTGTCTATTTTTATTGGTCTGTTTCCATACGCCATACATTGTAATTCGATCTGGAGATAAAGTACCTTTGAAAACTTCTGCATCAACAAAGTTTCCATTTTTATCCTCTGTTTCAGCTGCTAATTCAACAAAATTTTGAGAGAATGAACGTATTCGCAATTGAATTGTTTTACCAGAAAATTTTTTCGGATACCAGTATGAAGGGCTAAGTGTATGTGGTTGCGATTCTTTTCGATTAATGGATTCTGGAGTAGGATAGGGTAAATCCATCTGGAAAGGTGTTCCATCTTCAAAGCTACCTTCATAAAATCCACCTGCATCCCATTCTATTTTATTAGGATCCATTAGATAGTTTGTATATTGTTCATTTGCAAACAGAAATGTATAAAAAAAGCTAAAAATTAAAACAGTAATTATTTTTAAATTAGTCATTTTAAATCCTTGTAACAATATGAAGATATAAAGTAAAAAGTAATAGAAAGAAATTTATAGAATGATTATATTGGCGAGTATATAAAAGTTTTCTGATTATTATAAAGAGATTGTAAAGTTGGATTCCCAATCGAGTTGGGAATGACGAAGAAAAATTTAAAAATCAAACCCGCCGGTTTCACCCTTGGACATACTCTCATACACACTTCGGATGTATTTGGTGCGAATCTCGCATCCGATACATTTTTCACACACATAACAGCTCGTTACGTTTTTTTCTTCTTGGCACTCTTGGAGAATTTTTATGGTTTCATCCAATCGTACTTCGTACTCACTGTTGTCCGGCATAGACACTCAGCACCTCATTTACTTCATCACATGAGCCGAAAAAACATGGGCTGGTATCATGAACGTGGCGCGGCTCTTTTTCCAGAACCCGCGCAGAACCGTCAACCGCTTTACCGCCCGCTCTCTCGAAGATAAAGGCAAAAGGGAATACTTCAAACAACATGCGCAGTTTTCCCTCCGGCTTATCGGCGGCACCCGGATAACTGAACAATCCGCCCCCTTTGAGGAGGATTTGGTGCAAATCGGGAACCATCCCGCCAGAGTAGCGGAGGCGATAGCCACGGGTAAAGAAACCGTCAATCATCGCTTTATGGTACGGCGCCCAGTACTGTTGCGTACCGCCCGGAGCCATGATTTTTCCCTTCTCGTTCAAGTGAAGGTGTTTGACAAACTCAAACTCGCCGTTTTGGAGCAAATACAAAGAGACATGATGCTCATCGGCAAATACGAGCTCAACACGAGGCCCGTAAACAACGTAACAGCTCGCTACCATTTTACTCGGAGTAAACGCCCCCTCATAGATTCCGAAGATAGAGCCGACACTGAGATTAACATCGACCAACGAAGAACCGTCCAGCGGGTCAAATGCGATGAAATAATGACCGTTTTCATTGAGAACCATCGGCTCTTCTTTCTCTTCGCTGGCGATGGTATGGACACCTTCGATACGGCTAAGTTCCTCTTCGATAATCAAATCGCTTTGAATATCTAGCTGTAGTTGTGTTTCACCGGAGCTGTTTTGCTCTTGAGAATAGCCGATGTCTTTGACGTCAATCGCCTCTTTGATCCGAATAGCACTTTTTTGGATCGCCTGTAAAATCATATTCATTTCATAACCTTTGCGTGAGCTAAAATCCACTCGATCACTTGATCGGGGTTGTTGAGATCGAGGATGTCAATCCCATCGGGGATTGTGTAGTGAGCGGGATCGATACTCTCATCGATCGCCAATGCGTTCATATACGGGAAATAATCGGCATCGATAGAACCTCTAAAGATACTGATACGCGGCAATGGGAGGTTTTTAAGTCCCTCAACGAGGAGAACATCAAAATCACCGAAAAGAGAGACCAGCTCATCGAGTTCTTTATGACGCTGTGAAAAATAGGTGGTGCGGGTAGGGGAGGTGACGATCACTTCAGCCCCCGTATCGCTGAATTTGTAGCTGTCTTTCCCCGGGACGTCGAATTGAGCCTTGTCTTTGGGGTCGTTTTTGATGATCGCAACCTCTAAAGAGTGCTCATGGATCAATTTTCGGGCCACTTTGAGAATCAGCGTTGTTTTGCCGCTGTTGGAGGGACCGGTGAATGCAATCGCTAAACGTTTTTTCAAAAAAACAAACCTCTAATAAAATGAGGGATATTATAGTCAACAATCATTGAAAGTTGGTTAAGGCGAGTTGACGTATAATAACGATTATTCGATGACCAAAGGATTATAATGCGATTTTCATGGATAGCGGTATCTGCTTTATTGCTTTTTAGCGGTTGTGCGCAAAAAGGGACATTTGATCTCTTTAAGATGGATGAAGCCCATGAACGTGCGGTTGAGCAGCTACGAACCGATGCAATCGTCCTCTCACTAGAGACCAAAGCGATCATCTCCTCTTTGTATCTCAACAAGATTGATCCGACACAATACCAAGAGGGTGAAAACTTCATTGTTGCCGTCTATTTTGAGAATGACGATAGAACACTCAGAGTAAGAGAATTGGAATCCAACGGTTATAAACTGACGTTGAACGGTAAAAAGGCGGAGCTTATCGAACCGATGAGTGAAAAAGATCAAAGACGTAATTTAATGCCGATCCAAAACAATTGGAATCGGTACTATTTCGTCCGTTTTAATTCCGAACCAGCTGCTTCTTTAGCGCTTCGGCTCGAAAATAATCAGACTGGGAAGGTTGTGTTAAGTTATCAAAAATAGCTTTTATCGATACCTCTTCACCTAAAATCTTTTTGTACATGACGTAGTTGGCAAGTACTTTCTTGCCATACTCACGATTTTCATCGTTTCCAATCAACTCCATACTCAAAAACGGTTCATATTCACCCGGCAAAAATCGCGGTGCCTCAGTCAAAAGGCGCTTTGTAGATCCTAAACCTCCGTTGTAGCCGTATGCGACCAGAACCGGATTATACAGGTTCTTAATCAAGTGTTGCATATGCGAAACGGAATACGCAATACTGATTTCAGGCTGAAGCATATCAAAATAGGTAGTCGGTTTGAGAGGGTGGACTTTGCTGATAGTATCAACATTAAAAGGCATGATTTGCATTAAACCCAAGGCGAATGAGCGTGAGATCAGCCCCGGTATAAGACGGGTTTCCTGACGCATAAGTGCATAGACAAGTGCCTTTTGGTCATTAGATAAATTCGCCATATACTGATCGTAAGGCATCGTAAAATTATGGATATAAGGCTCATACGTCCGCTCTAACACATATCCCTGAACTCCGATCGAATCGTTTCCGTCACAACGCTCTATTAAGCCAGCAAGGGTATCCGGAGTCGAAGCTTTGATCTCTTCAGCGAAAGAGCGCCATTGAAACGGGTCAACGCCGTTAATGCTGCTTGGATTGTTGGTTGTCGGAAGGGTCGTAAAATAATTTTCAGTCGGTAATCCTAAGAGTTCTCGGGCGTAAAGCACATACATATTGATGTCAAGACTTCGAGAGAGTTCCTCTAAGTAGGTTTGATCTTTCGTAATTTGATAAATCCAAAAAACACTTTTATCGCGATCGATCGGAGAATAAAAACGGCTTTTTGCCTCTTTCAAATGCTCTAGTGCAGTATCAAATTTACCGTATTTGATGGCGTTCATCGCTAAAAAGAAATGGGTTTGCGGATCAAAATGCCCTCCGCTTACAGCACTCAATGATTGCTGTAACTGATCCATTGATGGGTCGGTGACACTCAGAAAAACGATTTGGGCAAAATAGGGACTTTGGACGAGTGCTTCCAAAACATCATATGAGAGCATATGGTTGAAATTTTCACGACGGTATCCTGAGCCAGCGAGGCGAAAAAGGGTGGTTTCATTCGCGAGATTGTCGGTAGAAGTGTAGAAACTCTCCTGATTCATCGCTCGAAGCCACTCGGTATTGCCGAAACGATTATTCAATCGAGCGGCAATAGCTTCGCGTTCTTCAGGTTTTAATGCCGTCGCTTTTGCAGGAGTGAGTGCCAGCATGAGACAATCATCCTGTTCGATCACGGGGAGATTACACGCTTGCTCACGCATACACATAGCAGTGTATTTGATCTCAGGTTCATCCGTTTTTGCCGCATAGTCAAACAAAAAGCGTTCGTTGACATTTTCGACTTGATAAAATGCTTCTGATGCCGCAGAGGCATTGATGTCCTGATGTAAAAACTGCCAAATCAAGAAGTTTTTTTGACGAGATGGGGGTTTATCATTAATATCTGTAAGGGTAATGCCCCAGACACTGGATGTGAGGAAAAGGGCTAGTAGAGATGAACGGATCATGAAGCAAGAACCGCCGCATTGATAACATTGACCAATATCACATCAAGCACTTGAAGCAAGATGACCAAAATCAAAGGGGCAAGATCAAGTCCGTTAAAAACCGTCGGCATCACACGTCGTAGAGCACGGTATGCCGGTTCGGTGAGACGATAGATAATCTGAACGATCGGATTATACGGATCAGGTCGTACCCATGAGAGAAGGGCACCGATAATCAATACCCAGATATAGACCGTAATCAGGGAATGAACAATCCCCCCTAAACCAGAAACAATACCGCCCATCATTTTGCCACCTCTTTAATATAATTTTTGATATGTGTATAAAGATCATTCATTTCAGGTCCATGCTCCGCACCGCTGAGAAGAAGACGAAGCGGTTTTAAGAGATTTTCTTCATTGAGTCCGCTGTGTTGTATAAGATAAGCTTTGTAGGATTCATAATCGTCAAAGTGAGGAGCCTTGCGGGTCAAATCGCGTAAAATATCAAATCCCTCTTGATACTCCTGTGGCACCTCTTTAGGCTCAAACACTGCACCTACTTTTGCTCGAAGTTCTTTAAGCGTAGTGGTTTCTTCTAAAAAGAGTTTTGCCAAATTTCCGATCTCTTCATCGGCAAATCCGACATAGCGTGAAAGCTCTTTAGGATCAAGCCCACGTAGATGTTCACGGTTGATAGAGCGCAGTTTGTCAATGTCAAAATGGACAGGATCTTTGGAGAGCGATTTAAGATCGAACCATTTGATCGCCTCTTTAAGACTAAAGATTTCAAGAGGTGTTTTATTCCCCAATAAAATGAGGTAGTTGCTGATAGCTTCGGGCAAAAATCCCTCTTCGAGGAGCCATTTGATGCTGAGCGAGCCCTCAAGGAGGATCGGCAGATGAGCGTATTCGACTTTTTTGGTGTATCCCAAAGCCTCATGAATCGCGATCTGTTTTGGGGTATCGGAGAGATGATCTTCGCCACGGATGATGAGGGAGACATCGGCGAGCATATCATCCACCGCACAAGCGAAATTGTAGGTAGGATATTTATCGGTACTCATCAAAATAAAGCTGTCGATCTCATCGGGAGCAAACGTACTTTCCCCTTTGATAATATCGCTTACGCTAATCGAATGGGTGGGCTTTTTTAGACGAATGGTGAAGGGGAGGGGATTGTCGATCACCTCTTCGGGAGCGAGGTTTTCACATCTCCCCTCATAGGCCGCTTCACGTTTCGATTTTAGGGCTTCGGCGGAGCAAAAACAGTTAAACGCTTTTTTATCTTGGAGCAGTTGAAGTGCCATTGCACGGTGGAAACGGAGGTTATTGCTTTGAAATTGTTGCTCTTGGTACTCGATCCCGAACAGGGCTAAAATATCGAAGATTTCATTCTCTTTACCGGGGATATTACGCTCCTTATCGGTATCTTCGATACGGATCAGTAGCGGCTCTTCGCGTTGGATCGAGCAAATATAATTAAATAGTGCGACTCGGAGATTGCCGATATGCATATCACCGGTCGGACTTGGGGCAAAACGGAGCATTAAATTTCCTAAAACTTTTTTGCAATATTAGCAGAAACTGTGTTCAACCTAACTTTGCCCAGACTTAAGGGGGAAGAACTCGCAAATTTGATACAATTGTCATTATTTAGAAGAGCAGGGATACCGGTGTCCATTCAAAAAATTGCCAAATATGCCAAGCATTTTGACGTGCTCGTTATTCATGAATCAAGTGATGTGCCCCCATATCGCGAATCCATAGAAACAGTCTTTCGATCATCAACTTTTATCTCGATAGACGCGGAACAAACACCAACACCTCTTCAGTGCCATCTGCTCATTGTATGCGGCTCCTATCCGTTTTTAAAAAATCCGGCATTACGCACACTCCTCTCGCGTGTTCAAAGTCTCGAAAGTATTATCTTTACCCCCGATTTTTCCAATATCAATGTGTATAAAATCGCCCTCTCTTTTCGTGCATCCAATGTTATAGCCGTCCCTCAGAGTGAAGATGAGTTTGCGAATGCCATGATGGGAATCTTTTCATCTTTGGTCAAAAAACATAATGAACATATCCTCAGTAATTATGATCGGATGATCTCTGAATTTTCCGATAACCTTTTTTGGATTCACAAAGATAAAAAAGTCCTTTACGCCAACGAGGCACTTAAACAAAAATTCGGTATCAAAAGTTTAGGAGAGCTCGATTACTATTTTGAAGACAAAGAGATAGCACCTCTTATCAATGCGTCCGGTATCTCTCAAAAAATCATTACGAAAAAAGACTATAAAGGTGAAGAGAAAGCCTACTTCGCAACCAATCAACTCTTAAAAGATCGAGAGTATCTGGTCAGTATGATCCCTTTATCCGCACCGATTGAGGATCAGGATAAACAGCTGTACAACCGGATGAGTTTTATCGAGCTTCTAAAAGATGCATTTGTCGTCCACAAAAGGGAAAATGAACCGATCCCCGTTATTGTAATGTACATCGAAAATACCGATAAAATCATTGAAATGCGCGGGGAAGACATTTACAACAACGTCTGTAAAGAGATTCTAAAACTGGTTCGAACGACGTTCAAGAATGATATAAAAATTGCACAATGGCATAAAGATATTTTTACCCTTTTAGCGACCGATATTTCACTCGACGCACTAAAGCGAAGTTTGGAAAAATTTCATCAATCTCTTGGTATTGAAATTTCAATCGATGGTGCCTCACCGCTTATTGATTCATTTATTATCGATATGCATGGAGTAGAACTCAACAAAGCGATTGGGATTATCGATCATATCAACCAAAAACAGCTTCTATCCCGTGATTTAACCCATTTGGTCCATTTTGAAATATCCGCATCTCCTCAAGAGATCGATGAAGTACAACATGCGATCCATTATCTCGAAAAAATGATTATGACCAATACGGCAGTAAAATTGTTGAATTTTTACAAAGGTATTCGCATCAGCACATCGGCAAAACTAGTCAAAATATCCGATGATATGGTCTATATCTCTATCGAAAAAATTCAAGGCTATGCCATGAAACTCGAGCAGAGTGTTGTCATACAAGGGCCGAATATCCCTTTTGATATTTTGGCTAACGTTCAAATTGTCGACGTTGCGAAAAAAATTGCCGTTTTAACCAAGTTTGAGCCTCTAGAAGCTTCCGGAAACAATCGTCAATACATCCGAATACAAAGCGATCACCGTATGCACGTCACCATCGGTACGGGACGAAGCGTCTTATCGGGAACCATACTCGATATTTCGATTAAATCGATAGCATGTAAAATCAGTTCGTCCAAAAAAGCACCTCTTATACTCCACTCACGTGTTAATTTGCAGTTCAATCTCCCTATGGAGCGGTTTGAAGATGGTATGGTAAGTATGGTGATTGCAGGGAAAATTCAGTACATTCAAGAGGGGGATGAGTTTACCAAAGTGGTCGTAGAACTCGATTTGATGGAGCCTTATGAGGGGTATCTGATTGAATACATTTACGCCCGTCAACAGGCGCTCGTTAATGAGATTAAAACGATCGCCAATAAGCTTTAAACCTTTTTACTTAGTGCCTCGATGTGACCGCTATCGCCTAATACGACAAGAATATCCCCTTTTTCAAGAATATCATCTTTTTCAAACGAGGTATACCAAACCCCTTGATGTTTGTACGCGATCGGTTTGACTTCAAATTCACCTTCGAAAATCGGAGACAAAATCGAAATACCGACCCAGAAAGAGGGGACGGTAAGTTTGGCGATCTTCATCGTGATGGAGAGGTCAATCGTCTCATAATGCATATTTTTGACCATTTTTTTAACGATTTTTTTCGCCGATTCCATCTCCGGATAGATCACCTTTGCCGCACCGAGTTTAGAGAGGATTTGACCGTGAACCGTAGTAATCGCTTTAGCTACGACGGTTTCAACGCCCAACTCTTTGAGTGCCATGACAGTGAGGATGCTCGCTTCGATGTTCTCACCGATACTGACAACCGCCACATCGACGTTCCCGATACCCGCTTCGCGTAATGCCCGCATATCGGTTGAATCAAGAATAACCGCATCTTGTACAAACTCATTGATTTCTCGTACCTGTTCCTCGTCCAAATCGGCTGCAATAACACTCACGCCCTGTTGTGCCAACCCTTTGGCGACATGAAACCCGAATTTTCCTAAACCGATAACTGCGTATGTTTCCATATTATATTACGACCTTTCCTTCTGCATATTTGATACGGCTCTCTACCGCTTTTCCTACTATGATGATGGTAAATGCAAAAACACCGACTCTTCCCATAAGCATCAAAACTATAATATTCAATTTTCCCGCATCACTAAAGAGGGCACTGTAGCTCAATACTCCCCCATTCCCTGTTGAGAGACCGACCGTTCCAAAGGCTGAAGTCGTTTCAAACAATATTCGCAAAAACGGCAGATGTTCCACTTCGCTCAAAATGATAGTAGAGAGTACCACATAGATCGATGCAACAAAAATAACCGCATACGCTTTATTGATCTGGTATGGTGAGATTGAACGACGGAAAATATGCGCGTTCGTATCGCCCCGAAGAGTGTACCACACACCGATCAGCGCCAACGCGACGGCAGTGGTTTTAATACCGCCCGCCGTACCTCCCGGACTACCTCCCGTCATCATAAAAAAGGTAGAGAAAAAAAGATTCGAATCGGTCAAAGTGGAAAAATCGATACTATTAAATCCTGCGGTTCGGTAGTTCACCGATGCAAACCATGCGGCAAGGATCTTGTCATATACACTCATCGATCCGAACGATTTAGGATTATTCCACTCCATAGAGAGGAGCAATACCATCCCTAGAATGATTAAAACACTCGACATTATCAAAACGAGTTTGGTATGAGTCGAAAGCCGCAATACCCGTCTGCGATGAAAGTGATAGAGTTCCAAGAGGACAAGATACCCAAGTCCACCGAGAATAATCAAGAACGGAATAGTCAGATTGATAACCAAATCACCGCGATACCCCATCATATTGTCACTAAAGAGTGAAAATCCGGCATTGTTAAACGCGGAAATAGCATGAAATATACCGAACCACGCCGCTTGAGCTATGGGCATATCGGCCCAAAAACGGAGTGTTAAAACAACGATACCGACCAGTTCAATCGTAAAAATGGTTGAGAACACGATTTTTAAAAACCGAACCAATCCGTCCATTCCGGGGTAATTGAGCGACTCTTGGAGGATAAGACGATCACGATGACCGATTTTTTGTTTCCGCATAACCGCTAAAAACGTTACCGCCGTCATGTATCCAAGCCCCCCTAATTGGATAAGCAGAAGGATAATAACTTGCCCGAATGCGGTGAAATCGACCGGAGTATCTTTGACGATCAATCCTGTCACACAGACAGCCGAGGTAGCGGTAAAAACAGCATCTATGAAACGTAGATCGCCATTGTGGGCAAACGGCATAGATAGTAGTAAAGCACCGACTAATATCACGGCAATAAAGCTGAAAAGAATGAGTTTAATCTCTCGCGTATGTATAACTGATCCTTTAGATCAAAAAATCTTTGTAAGTATAACATTGAAGACATAGTGAAGACTTAAATGAGAGATACGATGCTGCAATGATTTCGGTTATAATGGCAATGATGAATAATGTTATCGAAAATAGAGAAAAATGCTACCGATGCTACCGTCCCCTCAGCTCATGTATGTGCCCATACGTTAAAGCGATAGACACAAAGACCAAATTTGTTATTTTGATGCATCCAAAAGAGTTTAAAAAGACTAAAAACGGAACCGGAAGGTTGACCCACCTCTCTCTTCCCAATTCTGAGCTTTATATCGATGTTGATTTTAGCGAACATGACGCTATCAATGCTCTGATCGACAATCCTCAAAATCTCTGCTACGTCCTTTACCCCGGAAAAAACGCACTGAATATTAATACGGAAAAAATAGAACACGACGGCAAAACGGTGGTAATTTTTATTATCGATTCAACATGGCCGTGCTCGGTCAAAATGCTCCGTTTGAGTCAAAATCTCCAAACGTTGCCTAAGATCAGTTTTACCCACTCCAAAAGTTCACAATTTAGGATCAAAGAACAACCCAAAGAGTTTTGCCTCTCCACGATTGAATCAACATTGACTATTTTAGAGCTGCTGAATAATCAGGGGGTTGAAACGATAGAAGAGGGGGCACTTGAGGGGTTTTTAAACCCGTTTACCGCCATGGTAAATTACCAGATAGAGTGTGCAACAAAGTTGGATGAAAGTGTCCGTTTTAAAAAGAGACGCGAGGTGGTTTAACCCTCCAAGTCGTCTTCGAATTCTTGAAGTATCCCCGACGCATCGACAATCTCTTTGTCCATCGCTTTGAGTGCTTCAGCCTCTTCGACTTTGGCATGTTCGACTTCTACGTGTTCAATAAAAATCTCAATATCTTCTTGAGGATTGTACGCATCTGCATACCCTAACGCGATCTCGACAAATTCCATACCGCATCCGAATTCAATAAGCTGCTGTTTTAGATTCATTGATTAATACACTCCGGAGGCTTTTTCTTTGTAGGAATCGAACACTTCATCCTGAGCGGGAGCTAGCTGAAAATAGCCGTCAAGCTCACGGTGTTTAGACTGCAAAAGCGTTTCAAAATCGTTTTGAGTGATCGGTATATTGTCTTGGAATTTATCCAATAAAATCGTATTGTTACCCAAAAGGACAAGATAGCTCATAGTACCGTAGTCGAGCATTGCAACCGAGTGGGAGTTGTCAAGCGATTTTTGAAACCGAATATGTATCCCGCCACCCTCAGTTGAGATAGGAAGCGGTGTCGAGATAGTCGTTTTGGTTTCCGAAGCGGTTGTTTTATCAAACAGCCACGGTGTTTTAGGTTCGTTTTTCATAGCCATAGTCCGTTTGGCAATGTTTTGTTTTAACCAGAACAATATACCGATCCCAATCACTAAAATGGCAATGACAATATAATAGCTTTGCTCAAATTCGTTCCCTTTTTTAGTCGGCAATGCTTCAACCGTTTCATTGCTCGCAGAGACTACGTTATTAGACGGTGCGGATGGGTTCATAAAGCGAAGACGCAACCCATACGAATCGGATGTTTTAGAAGCTTGCATTACCACATCATTCGCTACTTCAGCAATAATTTCAATATGATCTTCTTGAGGGGAAAGGGTAAATTTGTTTAAAAATTTTGAATTGACATTTTTTACTTTCGGATCATCGATAAATGCCTCTTCGAGTTTAACGGTAAAGGTATTCCCTACACGGTTTTGTCGTAACACACCCTCATAAGGGGTATCAAACGTCAACATGACATCGACACGGTCATTGCGATCATAAATATTGTAGCTTAAAATTTTTGCGCCCCATAAAAATGCGGGGAGTAATAGCAAGGGGAGTAAGTATCTCATAGTCTCTCTTTTGAAAGGTAATAAAGTACGGCACTCGAATCGAGTACCTCATTGATACGGATAGCCAAGTTTTTTTCATAAACCATAACTTCTCCTTTTCCGATGATGCGATTATTGACATACGATTCAACACTCTCACCGGCGGGTTTCCCTAGATCGATGACCGAACCTTTTTCGAGCCTGAGAATCTCCTCTAAAGAAAGGGTCGTTTGTCCCAAATCGGCCACAAATTCAACTTCCATATCGAGCAGTCCGTCATAATCCATCCACGATAGTTCTCGTTCGGGATCAAAGGTATGATCTTTATGAAGAGACTGTCCCGGTATTGGTTGTGGTACTACAATTTCATCCATCGCTTAGAGCCTTTGTAATCCTATGGTCATTTCACCGCCGTTGATACCGATACATTGTAATTCATCCAATTGAAGCGTTGCACACTCTTCATCTGAAAGAATAAACGGTGTCGAGATCGTCATAGCTGTTTCGTATAATTCTCCGGCGAGAACTTTGGCGTTTCCGACGATCATATTCGTTGTTTCCAAAAGCATATCACTGAGTGTCTCTTCATCGCTGTCCTCTTCACCCAAAAATATTTCCGCTATGGACTGAATCAACATCTCATCGCATCCGATATACGCTCGATGCATCTCACCGTCTTTGGTTTCAAAATCAATATAAGCAAGAAGTGTTCTCTTTTTGGCTGATGCTGATAGAAGATCGTAGGGGAGGCGTATTTGATGAAGGCAAAAGTTAATTGCGGCTTCTATAATGATTGGTAGCATCACATCCTCACTATTTTTTAGTATGATAATTGATTATAGCGTAAAATCAATTGAACTTAAAGGGTATTCGTTGAAGCACTAAGGGAGTATAATCGCGCGATTGAAAAAGAATTTAAAGAAAACACATGACATTAGAATTAGCCATTTTAGGGATCGGTGTCGGTATACTCTCCGGTTTTTTCGGAATCGGTGGAGGTACGGTGAGTGTTCCGATACTGCTGTATATGGGGTTTGGGATCAAAGAGGCAATCGGTATTTCGGTAACGCAAATGGTCGCCGGATCGTTAATGGCGGCATGGATTCATCATAAAAACCGTATGTATGCCATCAGCGACATCAAATATTTCGGTTATGGCGGGATTATCGGGGCAGTTGTCGGCGGATTATTGGTGAAAATACTCCATTCGTCTATTTTAGAATGGCTTTTTTTATCATTAGTTGCGTTCACACTGGCAAGGTTAGCCCTCTCTAACCCTGTACCGACCCGTTCTGAGGTGGTGCATCGACCTCTCTATACCCTCGTAGGGAGCGGTGTCGGGATATTTTCAGGAATGCTGGGAGTGGGCGGATCGATTTTGATGACCCCGATTCTGGTCAGTTTTATGGGGTTTCCGCTGAAAAAAGCCTCAGCGGTAGGGCATTTTTTCGTCATTTTCTCTTCGATTTCAGCATTTATCACCCTTTTATGGCTCGGGTTGATCAACATTGAAGCGGGGATGACTATGGCATTTGCGTCACTGTTCGGAACCATTGGGGGCATTTGGCTATTGCATCGGGTCAAAGTGACCCGTTACAAACAGGTACTGGTTGCTTTTTATATCATTATTTTTGCTATTACGGCATACAAACTTATCGCGGGGTAACACATGGACAAAATTAAAATTATCGGGGCGCGTGAGCACAATCTCAAAAATATTTCGCTCGAAATACCGAAAAACAAACTCGTCGTCTGCACGGGAATCAGCGGAAGCGGAAAATCGACTCTGGCGTTTGATACCCTCTATGCCGAGGGACAGAGACGTTATATCGAATCGCTCTCCAGCTACGCGCGTCAGTTCTTGGATCGTGTCGGAAAGCCCGATGTCGATAAGATCGAAGGGCTTACCCCTGCCATCGCGATCGATCAAAAAACCACCTCCAAAAATCCCCGCTCAACGGTCGGAACGATCACCGAAATCTATGACTATCTCCGTCTTTTGTATGCCCGTATCGGTGTACAGCATTGTCATCTGTGCGGCAAAAAAATCTCGAAAATGTCGGCTCAAGACATCATCGATCAGGTTTTAAAACTCCCAGAGGGGGCAAAGATCGTTATTTTGGCACCCCTCGTGCGGGAGAAAAAAGGCTCTTTCGCCGACATTCTCGAATCACTCCGCCACAAAGGGTATGTAAGAGCGATGGTCGATGGGGTGATGGTACGTCTCGATGAGGAAATAGAACTTTCCAAAACCAAAAAACATACCCTCAAAGTGGTCATTGACCGTCTCATCATCAAAGATGACAATCACGACCGTGTGGCGCAAGACGTCGAAAAAGCGCTCAAAGAATCCTACGGTGAAGTAGAGATCGAAATCCAAAACCATGATGAAGTAGGGATGAGCGAAAAACTGATCCACTACAGCGAACACAGCGCCTGTTTTGACTGTAAAGTGAGTTTTGATCCGCTCGAACCCCTATCGTTTTCATTCAACTCACCCAAAGGGGCGTGCAGTGAATGTGACGGTCTGGGGATACGATATGCACTTGACTACGACAAAATCATCGATTCCGAGCTCCCGATAGAGAAGGGGGCAATTAAAATCGTCTACGGATTCAACAAAGGGTACTATTTCACATTCCTAAAAGCGTTTTGTGCCGCAGAGGGGATCAACATCACCGTACCGTTTTATTCCCTCGAAGAGTATCAGAAAAAAGCGATCCTACACGGCAGTGTCGATGAAGTGGAGTTCAAATGGCAAGATCACCCGATCCGCCGTGTTTGGCCGGGGATCGTCCGTATCGCGTATGATATTTTCAAAGATGAAAAAGACCTTGCCGACTATATGTCCGAAAAGCCGTGTAATATCTGTAACTCCCACCGCCTAAAACGTGAATCACTTGCCGTTCGAGTCGCAGACAAAGGGATCGGGGATGTAATCTCCATGCCGCTCAAAGATTCGTATGCGTGGTTTGCCGACCCTCAAACGTTTGTGGATTTGAGCGATCAAAGTGCGATGATCGCCGCATCGATTCTCAATGAGATCCGAGAGCGTCTTTTCTTCCTTTTTGATGTAGGATTAGGATACCTCTCCCTCAGTCGAGATGCCCGTACTATCAGCGGAGGGGAAGCACAGCGTATCCGCATCGCATCACAGATCGGTAGCGGTTTGACGGGAGTGATGTATGTCCTCGATGAACCGAGTATCGGACTGCATGAGCGTGATACCTTAAAACTGATCCGTACCCTTCGGTCTCTGCAGGAAAAGGGGAATACCGTCATCGTCGTTGAACACGACAAAGAGACGATCGAAAATGCCGATTACATCGTCGATATCGGTCCTGGTGCGGGGAAATTCGGTGGAAATGTCGTGTTTGCAGGAACCCTCGAAGAGATGAAAAAATCTGACACCCTGACCGCACAGTATCTATCCGGTCGTAAAAAAATCGAGTATTTTTACCGTAGAGAGCAAAAAGAGTGGATGTCTATCAATAATGTCACATTAAATAATATCAATAATTTAAGTGTCAAAATTCCTCTTCATAACTTCGTGTGTGTAACGGGGGTAAGCGGAAGCGGAAAAAGCTCGTTGATTTTACAAACACTTCTCCCTGTAACGCGAGAAATTCTCAATCATGCCCGTAAAATTAACCGCGTAGCGGGGGTCGAAGTAGAGGGGTTAGAGAAACTCGATAAGGTCATCTATCTCGATCAAAGCCCTATCGGACGGACACCGCGTTCCAACCCTGCTACCTATACGGGAGTTATGGATGAGATCCGTAATCTCTTCGCTAAAACCAAAGAGTCTCAAATCCGTGGATATACATCTTCACGCTTTAGTTTTAACGTCAAAGGCGGACGATGCGAAAAATGTCAGGGGGAAGGGGAGATCAAGATCGAGATGCACTTCTTGCCGGACATCATGGTCAAATGTGACGCATGTCAAGGGAGCCGCTATAACCTCCAAACTCTCCAAGTAGAGTACAAAGGAAAAACCATCTCTGATGTATTGAATATGAGCGTCGGTGAAGCGTTGGAATTTTTTGCTCCGATCCCGAAGATCAAAGCGATTTTGCAAACTCTTAGCGATGTGGGGCTGGACTACATCACGTTGGGGCAAAATGCGGTCACCCTCTCAGGGGGTGAAGCACAGCGTATCAAACTCGCCAAAGAACTCAGCCGCCGCGATACGGGCAGTACCCTCTATATCCTCGATGAACCGACGACGGGGCTCCATTTCGATGACGTTAACCGCCTCACAAAAGTGCTCCATAACTTCGTCGAACTGGGCAATTCGGTACTCGTAATCGAACATAACCTCGATATGATCAAAAATGCCGACTACATCATCGACATGGGACCAGAGGGGGGAAGCGGCGGCGGATTGCTCGTTGCCGAGGGTGATCCCGAAACGGTAGCCCGTGATTGGGAGACAACCGGAAGTTTCACCGGAAAATATTTGTCTCTTGAATTAAATAGGCTATAATAACTACAATTGATTTATTAGAGGATCAGGTTCAATGAAGAGTTCGATTATTAATAGTATTAAATCTTTGCCGCCGCTTCCAAAAACGGTCATCGATATGCAACGTGTCTGCAACGATCCAAATGCCTCAATTGCCGATTTGGTTAAAACCGTTGAGCATGACCCGATGATCGTGGCCAATCTCCTGAAAGCGGCTAATTCCCCGTTGTACAGTTTTCGTCGGGAAATTCTTAACGTTGGACAAGCCGTATCACTCTTTGGAATGAGTATGACCCGTTCCATCGGTCTTGGTAACTCGGTGCGCAAACTGCTCAATGTCGATATGGAGCCTTATGGAATCAGTTCGGATCGTTTCGCTGAGATCTCTTCCATCCAAGCCGCATTGATGCATGAGTGGTATATGAAAATCGATCGTGCGAAAGCGGATAAACTTTTCTTGGCTTCGTTTCTACAAGAAACCGGAAAAATCATCATCGCCAGTGACGTTATCCAAGAAGAGTTAGCCACCAATTTCAAAGCCGACATCACCTCTGCAATCGATATTGCTTCTGTTGAGCGTTCTTACATTCATGAGACGACAGCCGCCGTGACCGCTGCGATCTTCACTCACTGGAATTTTGATAAAGAGTTCGTTGATATGATTCAATTCTCAGACTCACCCGATCGTGCTCCTGAAGAGGTAAAAGAGTTCGCTACAGCACTGCATATTATCAAAACCATCGTTCCGATTAACAACCCGTTCGGTGAGCACGGGATCTCTTTCGGTTTGAAAAAAGCCGAAGAAGCCGGTTACGACGTATCAAAACTTCAAGGTGCTATTGATTCAATCCTTGAAAAAATAAACGCCTGATAAAGGCGGTTTATGGCTCAACCTACCGTAACCATTATCGATACTTTCGGATTTTTTTTCCGCTCATTTTACGCGCTTCCTCCTCTTAAAAACCGTCAAGGGTTTCCCACCGGATTGTTGACCGGATTTATCAACTTTATCGCTTCATTGCACAAAGATCACAGCAGTGATTATCTGATTTTTGCCCTCGATGCCAAAGGACCTAGCTTTCGCGCCGAGATCGATCCCAACTATAAAGCAAACCGTTCCCCCGCACCCGAAGAACTGATTATGCAGCTCCCCATCGCGATCGAGTGGATCGATAAAATGGGGTATAAATCGCTCTCTCAAAGTGGTTTTGAAGCGGATGATATGATCGCTTCAGTGGTACGCCAAGCGCGTCAGCACGGTTTCTTGGTTCGCGTCGTGTCACACGATAAAGACCTCTATCAGCTCATCGATGACGATCGGGTTGTTTTGGTCGATGCCATCAGCAAAAAAGTGATGAACGAACGCCACTGCGAAGAGAAATACGGCGTTCATCCCCGACAGTTCATCGATTATCAGTCCCTCATCGGCGACACCGCCGATAACGTCCCAGGGGTCAAAGGGATCGGAAAAGTAACGGCGCAAAAGCTTCTAACTCAATTTGTCACACTCGATGCAATGTATGAGAGACTCGAAGAGGTGACTCCCCCTCGTATCAAGGGTCTGCTTGAAACCTATCGAGACGACGCGTTCCGTTCCCGTGAGTTGGTACGTCTCAAAGATGACGTATTTGATAGCCTCGATTTTAGCGAATTCGCGATGCACTTCGATAATCCGTTCTTGCCGATCTATGATGATCTGGTTCATTATGAGATGAATGCGGTACTGCGTACCATCAAAGCCAAAGCGCTGTTTGAAGAATCACAGCCTTCTACTGCACCTGCAAAAGTTGAAAAGATAGACGTTCCAAAATGTGAAAATATCGACGGGTGCAGTGTACTTCTTGATACCGATGAAGCGTTGATGAGAGTCATTCAATCCATCCCACACGATGCGATGGTCGCATTTGATACCGAGACGACGGGACTCGACCCTACCAAAGATCATCTCGTCGGTTTCAGCTTCAGTACCGATGGAAAAAGCGGCTACTATGTTCCGATGATGCACAGCTATCTTGGAGTAGGGGATCAAGTAAGTCTCGAAACGGCTGCACAAGCGATCCGAGCGATTTTTGAGCGTCGTGTTATCGGACATAATATCAAATTTGACCTCCATTTCGTCACCCGCTTTTTGGGCGTAGAGCGGCTCACTATCTATGCCGATACGATGGTGCTGGCATGGCTCACCGATTCGGCACGCTCTCTCTCGATGGACAACCTAGCTCAGAGCCTTTTGAACCACGAGATGATCCATTTCAAAGACACGGTCAAAAAAGGGGAAAACTTCGCTTCGGTTGCGATCGAAGACGCGTGTAAATATGCGGGTGAAGATGCCTATATCACGTACCGTCTCTATGAGGTACTGCGTGAGCAACTCCTTCTCAAAGGTGGGCAGGAAGCTCTTGATGAGGCATTTAACATCGAGTTTCCTTTTACTGTGACGCTATTGGGGATGGAGAAAGAGGGGATTGCCGTCGATACAGCGGTGCTGGAAACCTTTAAAAAAGAGGTTTCATCCGAGATCGCAACCCTCACCGAACAAATTCATAGCGCGTGCGGAACCGTATTTAATCTCAATTCTCCGAAACAGCTTGGGGTAATATTGTTTGAAACACTGGGTCTGGCACATGGCAAGAAGACTAAAACGGGTTACAGTACCGACGAACAGGTGTTGGACTCTCTTAAAGACGAGCATCCCGTGATACCGATGTTATTACAGTACCGCGAATATCACAAGCTCTACTCCACCTATATCGAACCGCTCATTGCTTTGGCGCAAAATGATCCTGAGTCTCGTATTTATACCTCGTTTGTCCAGACGGGAACCGCAACGGGTCGACTCAGTTCGAAAAATCCGAATCTCCAAAATATCCCCGTCAAAACGGCGCTCGGGATGCGTATCCGAGAAGCGTTCGTGGCACCACGCGGGAAAAAGTTGATCGGGATCGACTATTCGCAAATCGAACTTCGTCTTCTCGCTCATTTCAGTCAAGACACGGTATTGGTCAACGCCTTTAATGAGGGACACGACATCCACATGCAAACGGCGATAGCGTTGTTCGGCGAAACGGAAGCCGCAAGCAAGCGTAACATCGCCAAAACGGTCAACTTCGGTCTACTCTACGGAATGGGGCAAAAAAAGCTCTCTGATACGTTAGGGATTACGACGAAAGAGGCAAAAGAGATTATCGAGCGTTATTTCGAGACCTTTCCGAGTGTCAAGGGATATTTTAGCGGCATCGTCGAGCAAGCAAAAGAGATGGGATATGTCGAGACACTCTTACATCGCCGACGATATTTCGATTTTGCGAGCGCCACCCCGATGCTCAAAGCGGCCTACGAGCGCGAATCAGTCAACACCGTATTCCAAGGCTCCGCCTCCGATCTCATCAAACTCTCGATGAACAAGATCGATACGATGATCCGTACAGAAGGGTTACGCGCCCGAATGCTATTACAAATCCACGATGAATTGATTTTCGAGGTGGATGAGGATGTCGCAGAGGTTTATGCCGCACGCTTTGTCGAAGTGATGGAAAGTATTTTGGATTTGCGCGTTCCGCTCAAAACCTCGATGCATATAGGGAATCACTGGGGTGAGTTGAAGTAAAGGGGTAAAAATGATTATCTACATTCACGGATTTGGAAGTCATGGAAACGGTTCAAAAGCGATAGCACTTCGTGACTACTGCAAGGCACATGCTATCCCGTTCATCGCCCCATCCTTGTCGACGATCCCCGATTTGGCGATCCAAACGGTCTCAGAGCTGATTGAAGCGTTTCAACGATTTGAAAACGTCTCTTTGGTCGGTTCTTCGTTGGGAGGATATTACGCGATGTACCTTTCTCACAAATACAATATTCCGTGTGTCTTGATCAATCCTGCCGTTTACTCCTATAAAACGCTCCAAAGAGCGCTCGGTACTTCTCCCAATTTCTATGATCAAAGCACCTATGAATGGACAATCACCCATTTGGATATGCTCAAACAATACGATGTTGAATCATATCAAGGTGAAAATGCTCTGTTAATGGTTCAAACCGGAGATGAAGTGCTGGACTATGCCGAAGCGGTAGCAAAATTGCCGAAAGCCCAAATGACAATAGAAGAGGGCGGTGATCACGGGTTCAAAGGGGTGGAGCGCCACTTCGATAAAATCGCTGAGTTTTTAAATAGACCCAATCATTAAAACTATACTTTAGTTAGGAGATCATCATGGTCGAAAAAATTTTAGCCAATCTCGAAAAATCCAACTGTGTCAGCGACGATACTTTTTTACAGGCGGTAAGCGAAGTCCTTACCTCCCTCGAACCGATCGTCAAAAGCGACTCACGCTATGAACAGTTCGCCATTTTGGAGCGTCTCATCACTCCTGATAGGATCATCCAGTTCAAAGTCCAATGGCTCGATGACAACAACAACGTCCATATCAACAACGGCTACCGTATCCAGTTTAATAACTCTCTAGGACCCTACAAAGGGGGGCTTCGTTTTCATCCCAGCGTCACGACGGGGGTACTCAAATTTTTGGCATTCGAGCAGATTTTTAAAAACTCTCTGACGGGACTGCCTATCGGCGGAGCCAAAGGGGGAAGTGATTTCGATCCCAAAGGGAAAAGCGATTTTGAGATTATGCGATTTTGCCGTGCCTTTATGCGTGAACTTTACCCTTATATCGGTGCTCGCGTTGATGTTCCTGCAGGAGACATCGGGGTAGGTTCCAGAGAGATCGGCTATCTATTCGGGGAGTACAAACGGATTACTCATCAATATGACGGCGTTCTCAGCGGAAAACCTTATGCATTCGGGGGATCGTTGATGCGTCCTCAGGCAACGGGGTACGGCGTGGTCTATTTCGCCCGAGAAATGCTAAAAGAGGAACTCCAAGAGTCATTAGAAGGGAAAATCTGCACGGTGAGTGGTGCGGGAAACGTTGCGATTCATACGATCGAAAAACTGCAAGAGCTCGGCGCGATTGTCGTAACATGCAGTGACAGCGACGGAACGATATTTGATCCTAACGGTATCGATTTGACACTTTTACGTCATCTTAAAGAGAAGGGGAAACGGCTATCTCTCTCAGAATACAAGAATACCCATCAACACGCTATCTATACCCAAAAGTCAGATTATCCCTCCAATGCTCATGCTCTATGGCAAATACCGTGTTTTGCGGCGTTTCCGTGCGCAACCCAAAACGAACTGACTCTTCTTGATGCCCAAAAGCTAATCGAAAACGGATGCGTAGCCGTCGTAGAGGGGGCGAATATGCCTACACTCCCAGACGCTATAGAACTCCTACAGCGTGAAGGGGTTCTCTTTTCTCCGGGGAAAGCGTCCAATGCGGGAGGGGTTGCGGTGAGTGAGTTTGAGATGAGCCAAAACGCCTCAATGGAAAAATGGGATTTTGATAAAGTGGATCGCAAGCTTGATGAATTGATGCGTCAAATTTATAAGCGTGTTGCATTGACTGCCAAAGAGTACGGTGTGGAGCGAAATTTTGTTGACGGTGCCAATATCGCCGCTTTTAAACGGATAGCGGAAGCAATGTTGCTTGAAGGTGTATGAGTATTAATTTTTAATTAACAAACATTTACCGAACACCCACTACAATAGCGAATATTTTTCAAATAGGTTAACCATGAACAAAGTTCTCTCACTGCTCGGCTCCATGAAAACCATGGCAGCTTTAATGCTCGTTTTTGCCGTCTCCATCGGCTATGCTACGTTTCTCGAAAACGATTACGGCGCGATGTCTGCGAAAGCAGATATTTATAATGCACGTTGGTTTGAAATCCTCCTCGCATTATTGGCGATCAATCTGACGCTCAATATCATCAACTTCAATATGGCTCGCAAAGGTAAATGGCTTGTTTTTACCTTCCATGCCGCTTTTTTGATTATCCTCATCGGTGCGGCGGTTACCCGCTATATCGGTTATGAGGGTACTATGCACATCCGCGAAGGGGAAAGTAGCGATATTTTGGTCAGTTCCGAGCCCTATGTCTCGTTCAATGTGCTCAAAGACGGAAAAAGCTATCCCTTTAAAGAGGTACTGTACCTCTCCAAACGTACATCGAACCATTATGAACGCGAGTTGGTCGTTAATGGAGAGACGATCAAAGTAAAACTCGATAGCTATATGGGGGATGCGAGCTATGAAGCAGCTGCTGACCCAAAAGGCAATCCGCTCTTTAATCTGATGGTTACGGGTGCAGCTGGAGCGCAGCAAGTCGCTCTAAAACACGGTGAGTTTGTTGAAGCCAATGATTTGGTTATCGATTTCGATTCCAACAAAACGTTTGATAAACCGGTTGTTTCTCTGAGTGTTGAGGGGGATAAAGCGTATATGACTACACCGACCGCTTTGGCAACTCTCAGCATGGATACTCAAGAGAGTGCATCTTTGAATGCCGGCAAACACGAACTGACCAAACGTACTTTGTTCCAAAGTCCGCAAAGCGGATTCGTATTACGAGAATTTTTCCCAAAAGCTTCAATGAAACTGGTCTCTGCTTCGACCAAAGAGAAAAAAGGGCCTATGATGCAGCAAAATGCACAAGATGCCCTAACACTTAGTTTCCTCAGCGGTGATAACAAAGCGACTGAAGTCGTCTTGGGTTCAGGAGGCAGTGTCGGTGAAGCGAAAAAAGTAACCTTGGGTAATACCGTTATCGAGGCTTCGTATGGCTCAATCGAGCGCAAACTCCCTTTTGCCATCGCTCTGCGCGATTTTGAACTAGAGCGCTATCCTGGTTCTATGTCACCGGCATCGTATGCGAGTGAAGTGACCGTCCTCGATCCTGCCAATCAAGAAAAATTTGATTTTAGGATCTACATGAACCATATTTTAGATTATGAAGGGTACCGATTTTTCCAATCATCGTTTGACCAAGATGAGCTCGGTACGATTCTCTCCGTCAACCATGATCCGGGAACATTGATTACTTATATCGGATACCTACTGCTCGCTATCGGGATGTTTGGAGTGTTGATCGTGAAAAACGGCCGTTTTGCCGCTTTGGGTGATAAACTCAAATCGATTAAAGCCAAAAGTACCGTTGCGGCTCTAGCTGTCGTTTTCTTAGCAATGTTCAATTCAACCAACGCTATCGCTTCGGATGAAGCTAACCCTGTTATTCAAACGGCAAAAGCTTTCGATAAAGCCCATGCCGATAAATTCGGTCATCTCATCGTCCAAGATGCAAGCGGTCGTATGAAACCGCTCGATACGCTCAGCCATGAGATCTTGGCGAAGCTCAACCGCAATGACCATTTTTTAGGGCTAAATTCGAATCAAGTAATTTTAGGGATGATGCTCCGTCCCGATGCGTGGCGTGAAATTGCTATTATTCGTACCGGTGACAAAGAGATTAATAAATTGATCGGTCTACCGGAAGATGCAAAAACAGCTGCATTTTCACAATTTTTTCAAGCACCGGATGAGATCAGCGGTTACAAACTAGAAAAACTGATTGATGAAGCGAATCGAAAAGCTCCTGGGAAACGCGGTAAATTCGATAAAGCGCTCTTGCAGGTAGATGAACGGGTTAATGTCGCCTATATGGTCTATACCGGTTCATTAGTACGCATGTGGCCGAAGCCTAACGATAAAAACCACAAATGGGATGCAACCATCGAAGCGTTGCAGACATTGGACCCAAAAGAGGGTGAAATAGTCCGCCTTCTCGCCGTGAGCTATTTCGGGTCAGTCGATGAAGCGATGAAAAGCGGTGATTGGTCCAAAGCCGATGAAGCGTTGGCGCGAATCGATAAATACCAACGTTTTGTAGGTGCGAGTGTTTATCCGAATGAGATGAAAAGCAAAGTCGAAATTTTCTACAACAAATCGAATATTTTCGAGCAGCTCTGGCCACTTTACTTCGTGGTGGGATTCACACTACTTATTTTATCGTTTATCAAAATCATCAAACCGACCTTCCGTGAGGAGTGGTTGAGCAAAGTCTCATTCGGCCTTCTGGTTCTTTTCTTTGCCGCACACACGGCAGGGCTTATCATGCGCTGGTACATCTCTGGGCACGCACCGTGGTCAAACGGCTATGAATCGATGATTTATATCGGTTGGGCGAGCGTCTTGGCAGGATTTATCTTCTCACGCCGCTCGGTCATGACGATGGCGGCAACGGCGATTATGACGGGACTTATCCTCTTTGTTGCCCATCTCAACTGGATGGACCCGCAGGTGACGAACCTTGTTCCGGTTCTCCAATCGTATTGGTTGGCAATCCACGTTGCGATGATTACGGCAAGTTACGGGTTCATTGGACTGGGAGCATTGCTTGGGATGATTACCCTCATCCTCTTTATCCTCAAAAAGCCTTCAAATGAAACACGCCTCAATCTGGCGATCAAAGAGATGAATGCGATCAACGAGATGAGTCTTTTGATCGGTTTGGTTCTTCTCACAGTCGGAAACTTCCTCGGTGGAGTATGGGCAAATGAGAGTTGGGGACGCTACTGGGGATGGGACCCGAAAGAGACGTGGGCACTCGTTACCATTTTGGTCTATGCGGTGGTTATCCACTTGCGCATGATCAAAGGAGCATACAGCGATTATATCTTCAGCGTTGTATCGCTCCTCGCATTTACGTCAGTATTGATGACCTATTTCGGGGTAAACTATTATCTAGGCGGTATGCACTCGTATGCAAAAGGGGATCCGATTCCGGTACCTGATTTCGTACCGTGGACGTATGCCGTAATCGCAATCATTATTGCGATGGCGTATCCGAAAAGAAGTACGAAGTAGAATTTCTTCTCATCCCGAACTAGATTCGGGATCCATTCATCTTAGATTCCGTATCACGTACGGAATGACGAATTTATTTAAACCATCCCTTTACTTTTTCAAATGTCGATTCAAACATCGACTCATGCGGCTTGGATTCGATACCGAAACTCTCTTGGAGCTTTTGGAGCAACTCCTCTTGCGTTGAGTTGAGACGGTGAGGGTAGGTGAGGTGGATTTGAGCGATCAAATCCCCTTTGCCACGTCCGTGAACATCAGCGACCCCCTCATTTCTAAAACGATACTGCTGGCCGTCTTTGGTTCCCGTTTCGAGTTCTAACGTCAATTCACCGTTCAATGAAGGGATAGTGATGTTTTCTCCGAGTACCGCTTGAGTAAAGAAAACCGGAACTTCGAGGTAGATGTCATTTCCGTTACGGATAAAGTGGCTGTCCTCTTCCACTTCAAACGTCACATACATATCGCCTCTCACGCCGCTTTTACCGGTGTTACCGCGTCCTGAAACACGCAAGCGGTTCCCCGTATCGATTCCGGCAGGTATTTTGATCGTGACGCTCTCTTTGGTCTCTGTGAAGCTTTTTCCTTTACAATCACCGCATTTCTCGCTCGCCATTGTCCCCTCGCCGTGACATGCAGGGCAGGTTTGAGAAAATGTCATAAACCCTTGACGAACATACACTTGTCCTTTGCCGCCGCATTGGCTACAACTGGTTACTTTGCCGTCTTTGGCTCCGGTTCCTTTACAGCTTTTGCATGAGTTTTTCGTCGTAAACGTGACCTCTTTTTCGCATCCGAAAACCGCTTCTTTGAAGCTGACACGCATCTCCACACCCATATCGAGCGGGAATTTGTCCGCTGACGCGCGCGATTGACGGCGTCCGCCCCCCGCGAAACCGTTAAACATCTCTTCGAAAATAGAGCCTAAATCATCAAAACCGCCGCTTGAGCGTCGTCCGCCGCCCCCTTGCAGTCCCTCTTTGCCGTAACGATCATAGATTGAGCGTTGCTGATCGTCGCTGAGAACCTGATAGGCTTCGTTGCAGAGTTTGAACTTATGTTCTGCACTTTCATCATTCGGATTACGATCTGGATGATAGAGTTTCGCCATTTTGCGGTAGGCTTTTTTGATCTCGTCCCCGCTGGCACTTTTACTGACCTCTAAAATCTCATAATAACTCAAATTTTCCACGCAGTAACTCCAAAAACATATTTTTTTGCAATTATACCATGTCAAAAAGAGTGTTAGCTTAATTGAGCCGTTAAGACTAAACTATTTGTGGTACGACCTTTGCTACAATATCGATTATGAAACGATCACTTGAAAAATTTAACCGCCTAGTCGATGCTCTGCAGCAGCTCCCCGCTATAGGACAAAAGTCCGCGACCCGTTTAGCCTACCACATGGTGATGCATGATAGTTTCGGCGCACTCAAACTCGCCCATGCTATCGAAAATGCGATCACCTCCTTGAAAAAATGCCGATCCTGCGGCGGACTGAGCGAAGATGAACTCTGTTCGATTTGCAGTGATGAGAGACGAAACCACGAGATCCTCTGTATCGTCGAGAACGCCAAAGATATTTTGACGTTCGAAGAGAACGCTCTTTTTGACGGTCGCTATTTCGTCCTAGAGTCGATCGAAGAACTCGATATTTCCCATCTTCGCGGGGTCATTCAAAGCGGTATAAAAGAGGTGATTTTTGCCCTCACCCCCTCTATCGCCAACCAAGGGGTGATGCTTTATATCGAAGATAAGCTGATCGATTGCGATGTCAGATTCAGCCGCATCGCGCAGGGAGTTCCGACAGGAGTAAGTTTGGAGAACGTCGATATTCTCTCTCTAACCAAAGCTATGGAAGATCGGGTAAGTATTTAATTTAATTGTTAGAATATAACATTTAATTATTAGAACATAAAAATGTACAATTTTTTATGACTAAAGTAATACGTTATAAATCAATTGATAAACGGGTTATCACTGAGGGTGAAAAGATCGACTTCACCATCTATCTTCCGGATGAAACCAAAACATCCATGACCCTTTTACTACAAAGCGACAGTGTTGTCGATGGTAATAGTAAAATCCGCTTACGTGAAGTAGAACGTCTCTATATCAATGACGAAGACAGCCTCCGCTATGAAGCATACGTCCAAAAGCATATCCAATCCATTGCACGTGCCGAAGATATTCCGATCGAGAGCAAAGCGCTCATCATTTATGAGCGGGCGACTTCCGTTATCAACGATATGTTTCATAATCCGGAATCGTTGGAGATCGTTCAAAACACCCAGCCGCTGGTAAATACGATGGTAGAAGTGATCTTGCGTGACAGCAGTGCGATCGAATCCCTCATGAAAATCACAGCCCACGACTACTACACCCATACCCATTCACTCAATGTCAGTATTTATGCCCTCAGTCTCGGAAATCAAATGGGGATTGCAGAGAAAGATCTAGAGGTTTTGGGAATGGCGGCAATGCTCCATGACATCGGAAAGAGTAAAATCGATTACGATATTATCAACAAAAACGGGAAACTCACCGAAGAAGAATTTGAGACGATGAAAGCGCATCCACACATAGGTCATGAAATTGCCCTCAAATTAGGGATCAAGGATAAAAGAATATTATCCGGTATTCGTCACCACCACGAAAAACTCAACGGAAGAGGGTATCCCGATCGGATCAACAGGATGGGAATATCGCAATTTGCACGCATTATTGCCGTATGTGACGTGTTTGATGCATTAACGACCAAACGATCCTATAAAAATCCGATGAGTTCATTCGAGGCGATCAAACTGATGAAAGAGTCGATGAGTGAGCATTTGGACATGAGCATCGTCCAATCATTGATTTTAATGCTTCATAAAAAATAGCATTTATGAAAAATGGAGAAACTTAGATCGACGCGCTTCAACACCGTGAACAACGTAATAGAGTTCGTAATAGTGATTTACAATCGTTTGGAATTGATCCAAACTCGGACGGGTCGTAGCAAATAATATATGATCATTCGGCTGAAACAGTGTAGTTTCATCAGGAAGCAAAATAAACTCGCCGTTGGAGCGTTCCAACCCTAAAATAACGATTGCCAGATCGACGCCGTTACGGTAGGGATTACGAAGCAACTGTGCGATACTTACCGATCCTTCAGACAAATATCGGCTAAGTGCATACATGTGGTGCTCGTCTATACGCATCTCAATCAGAGCAGGGCGTTTATTGACCTTATTTGTAATCATCAACAACGTATCGACAAACATCTCATGGCTTTGTATAGAAATCTCATCGATAAATTTGAATGTCATCGGTCTATCGATGTAGTTGTAGCCATCCAGAGCGGCGATTTGATCGAGAACGAAGATCTTGTCAACTCTGAGATTACTAAAAAGACTTCTCTCTTCGAGCTCATTTTCCCGTACAATAGCAAAAATATCGGGATTAAGAGTGCGCGCCGTAGCGATGATCGAAAGATTGATCGCATCGTCATTGGTTCCCGCGATAATACAGGCCGCATCCATTATCCCCGCTTGAATAAAGAAATCTTGATCCGAAGAAACTTTTTCATGGGTATCTTTGTTAATATCCAAATAGGTGTATTCAATCTGGTTGTTATCGAGGGTATTTTGAAGTGTTTTACCGAAACGACCTTTTGCACATACGATGTATTTCCCCTCAGGGAGAATATCGCTTTTGCTGACATGGAGATTTCCCCCCTGAACCCAGCTAAGAAGATTAAAGAGATACGGAGAACGGAGTGCGAAATCGATCCGCTTGGCAATGATAGAAAAAGCATCAATGACATGGTTGACACCTATATTCGCCAGATTTTCTCCCCCATGCTTTATGCCGGAACGGGCAATAATACGAAGGTTTTGGTTCAGAATACGTGCTCGAACGGAGATTTTCAAGTTGAGTTGATCATCATCGAAAAGGGTAACGAGGAATTTGCAGTGAGGGGATTCAATCCCTGATGATTTAAGGACTTCGGTCATGGAAGCATCCGCGACGATAGCCGGAATAGAGGGGAGGTACATTTCACTTTGTAACGCTTCGATTTTTTCGATGCTTTTATCGATGACGATGATCCGATAAAGGTTATCTTTGTTGAGCTTATCGATCAGTAGTTTCCCCGCATCGGTGTAGCCGCAGATAATGATGAAATCTTGCCCTAAATGATGAACTCTCCTCCGAAAGTTATTCATTTTAATCGCCGTGGTAAAGGTTTTTTCCTGCAACAATGCGATGATCGAACCCAATGCATAGATCCAAGCCGGTACGGTAGCATAAATGGTAAGCAGTACGACAATACGTTGCGGATAGCTAAATGCGTAAGGAATTTCTCCGAATCCGATCGTTGTAGCGGTATATCCGACAATATACATCGCATCAAAAAAGCTGAGATAATGAGGCTGACCGTTATCTCCGGTTCCCGGAACGAGAGTGAGAAGAATTACCGGGAAAGCATGCGCTAGATTGAGAATAATGAGGGGGGTCCTCATTTTTCGTAAAAAAAGCCAAATGGTCGATTCGTTACTCATCGATCAGGATGTCAGCGTTTAAGTAAAAGGGTTTCACCGACAAAGAGGGTGACGGAAATGATGTTGGCGACCAGAGCACCGGCGGCTAAAGAGACTACGATGGTAAAAAGTTCTACATTCATAACTCCGGTCATATTGACGATTCCCCAAAACGATGCGGCCGCAATGAGTTGAAGATCCGCCACAAAGCTGGTAGCAAGAAGAACGGAACCTGTTTGGGTTTTATCTCCCAATTTCATAATCGTAGCGATAATGTTGACGGTAATAGCGGCAACCAACTCATAGACACTGTGATACGCGATGACATCAAAATCACCGTATACAAAACCGAAATTCAGGGTAAGTGCAAGGATAATAAAAAAACCGGAGATAACTTTTTCAGAGTTCATAATGCCTCTTTTTTTATTTTATTGTACTTGATTTTTGCTTTAAACTTTAAATGTATGAGACTGAAGAGTTGGGGTAGAGGATCATCACGGCAATCTACCGTGATGATATAGGAGAAGCTAAGAGTTAATCACCGTTAGGTCCGTTATGGCAATCATAACAGGTGACTTTTTGTCCTGCTGCATAGGTTTTTGTTTTTCCATCGACACTCAGCGTACGAGCCGCCCATGTTTTAGAGAGAACACTCCCTCTGTAATCCGATCCGTGACATGCGGTACAGCTTGCTTTGTTACTTTCAGCTACTTTTTTATGCGCACTTACTGCCGTCTGTCCGACCGCATGCATACCGTGTGGTCCACCGGAGAAATTGGTAGGAGCCGTAGTATGACAAGTAGAACACTCTGCAATCGTTCCGGTGTGACCTTGAAGCGCTATACTTTGAACATTGTCGTTCGCATGAGAACTCGGGTATTCAGCGTGAGTTGAACCGTGGCACGCTTCACACTGTAGATTTCCATGTCCTTTGCTGAATCGATAGAGCGATTTCCCGCTCATCGGGGAATTGGCGTTGGTCGCAAAACGCTGATCTACAACCGTACGTAATGTACTTCCGCTAGAAAAAACCGACGTAAATCGTGTGAAGTTAGCCGTAGATGATCCGTTACGGTCATGACATTGTTGACAATTAGGTTGATCCAACCATCCCTCACGCCCTGTTGCACCGACGGTACTCATACTGCCGTGACAACTTTGACAATCGATTGCATTTGAACCGTTTGCTTTTTTGGCGTTACCCATAGTACCTCGCAGACATTTGGTCACTGAGCCCGGATGGCATTTGTAACACGAGTCTCGATTTGTACTGTTGTTCATCGACATACCGGTTGTCGGATCAGTTACATTCGCATGTTTGCTGTGCAGTGCTTCGGTCAGAGGTTTGATGCCTGCTTTCAATCCGGTACCTAGTGCATTGGATTTATGACATGATGCACACAATATCGGCTGTCCCGCATCCGCATTGGCTAATAACGTTGACCCATTTTTATACGTCCCTGCCATACCGCCATCGGCAATCGCATTCGGATGTTTCTCATCATGAAGTTTCAGGATATTTTGCTTCCAATCTTTTTCCAACGTAGCATTGTTGACCCATCCTGCTGAGGGTTTTGCCGCCGCAACACTGTTAGAAGCATGACACGTTGTACAACTCATCTCATCCGAAACCGGTAATACCACTTTGGTCGTTGCCAATATCGTACCTGCGGCATTTTTTGCAACCACTTTGACCATCGGATAGTAGTTTTTAACCCCTTTGTCATCATACGGAGTGACCGGAATACCTTCGGCTTCCCACCATCCGTTGGCACTGTTGTAGGTCATCCCTGCAGGTGTCAAATTCGGTGTCGGGTTAGAGGTTCCGCCGGACATATTAAGCCCTTTATCCGCTGCAGGAGAAGCACCGAACAATGATAAAACCCATGTCCAAAAATTGGTTTTTGTTTTACTCGTCGTATTGATCGATCCGGTGGTATCGGCAACCGCTTCATAGGTTATGGTTACACCGCTCGTAATATTTTTACCGCTCGTAGCTGTTTTGTTGATTAGATGGGCGTGTAGGTTATTGTAGGGAGGGAGGATACTAAAGACCGAATAGTCTTTGCCGTCTACGCAGTGCATACCCAAATCATTCCATGCCACAAGGGTGTAATTCCCGCTAGCGGTTCCACTGCCTGTACCCGTTCCTGTTCCGGTAGATGGAGGCGTATACCCTTTGTCTTTGTTCGAGTCATCGTCTTTATGTTGCTCAAAATGAGAACGTGCAGATAGCTTATCAACACTATACGCCGTTTTACCGATAGCGCCTAATACGTCATCATCCGTGGTTGAAACTTTGTCAAGATCTACACGCGTTTGTGTTTTCAGCGTCTCTCTTACGGCTGAATCGATTGTAATCCCGTTGTTGGCATCACCGTCACTGTCCAATGTTTGAAGTGTCTGAAGGATACGAACGACTTTTGCATCCCCCGTATCCGTCGTATTGACTATATCCAATGGAGTCACTTTTCCATTTTTAGGTGCCGCTGTACCGATATACACATTACCGACATGAAAGGTAACCGACTCTCCCTCTTTATAGGTAAAGTTACCGTTTGCATCGGTTATACCGTTTTGAGTGGCACTTTCAAATTCCAACCCCGATACGGCGGCATCGATAAAGGTAGCGGTAGAAACACCCGCTGCCGCACTACCGCTGCCGCCACCGCCGCCACCGCATCCCGTGAGGATGAATGCCGCAGTTACTACTGATGAAACCAGTCCAATTGCTTGACGCATATTGACTCCTTTTCTTGATATTTCTCCGTTATGGTAAACTACGATTGTGAAAATCAGATGAACGAGGGTATATCATGCATCTTTTAATTATTGATGACAATGAAGAGCTACTTTATGTACTGCAAAAAGTACTGCGAGATGCCAATTATCATATCGATGTCGCAGCGACACTACTCTCGGGTAAAAAATGTATCAGTGAAAAAAAATATGATTTGATTTTGTTGGACTGGATGCTTCCCGATGGCAACGGCATTGATCTTTTAAGCGAGATACGCCGAGAAAAACTACAAACTCCCGTGTTGTTTTTCTCCTCTAAAAATGAGGTCGAAGAGAAGGTCGAAGCTCTCGACATGGGCGCTGATGATTATTTGGAAAAACCGTTTTCGAATATAGAACTTTTAGCGCGAATACGAGCGCTGCTTCGTCGTGAGAGTGCTCAAAAACAAACCCATTTAGAAGTCGGCAATATCATGATCGATTTTTCATCTCGCAGTGTGTCGGTAAACAACAATCCCGCCAAACTTTCCGCAAAAGAGTTTGAACTGTTGGAACTGCTGATTCTCAATGCCAATACGGTTTTAACCCGTTACCAAATATCCGAACATTTAAGCCGAGATTTTGAGCATATCGCCGCCAGCAATATTGTCGATGCCCATATTAAAAACCTCAGAAAAAAGCTCGATGCCGATGATTTGATACAAACCGTACGGGGAGTCGGCTACATGATTGCCAGATAACGTTAGAACGATCTAAAATTAAAGCTGGCAGTTGTCCCTTTCCCTTCTCCCTCACTGCTGATAACCAAATCCCCGTTGAGAACCAATGCGATTCTTTTACTGATGGCAAGTCCTAATCCGCTGCCATTGGTTGAGTTTTCATTATTACGGCGAACTTGATAAAATTCATCGAATAAGTTTTCGATTGCTCCTTTGGCTATACCGCATCCGCTGTCTTTTACCTGTAATACATAGAGCCCGTGGTAAAAATTGAGTTGCACCTCTATAATACCGTTTTCGGTGAATTTGATCGCATTTGAGAGGAGATTGATGACGACTTGACCGAATAATCGCTCATCCGTGTTAAATTCTCTCTCCACCGGTTCAAGTGCAGTGATAATTCTCAAGCCTTTCTCTTCTGCGAGCGGAACCACCAACTCCAAAGCGCTTTCGATCAGTTGCACCAAATCACATCGGCTCGTATGGGGTTCCAATTTGCCCGACTCAGCTTTGGCCAAATCCAATATCGTATTGATCACATCCAACAGATGGTGTGCAGAGTTTTCAATTTTACCCAGTGTTTCAAATTGCGGTTCAGGGGTTTTTGAGTGTGTCATCATATACTGTGTCAAACTCAAAATCGATCCCAACGGAGTACGCAGTTCATGCGACATTGCGGATAAAAACGATGATTTTGCCATGAGTGCGGCTTGCGTTTTTTCCAGCAACTCTATCCGCTCCATTTGCAAGGAAAGCATCCTCTCTAAGGCTTCATAAAAACGTTCATTGGTCTCTTTGCTGAGTCCCGCTTCTTCGATGCAAATAAAACCTGACGTATCATTTCCAACTGCATTCAGAGCAATCGTGATACTACTATCATTACATCCGTCGCACGAATAATATACCGCTTTGGCATTGCTGAAACGGCGAATTTCATGGATTGCGATCTCGATTGTCGATTCTTTGGTATCGGCACGGCTAACCGCATTAAAAAAGACGATCAGACTGACCAGTTTCTCCCAATGTTTTTCCCTCTCAACTCTCAAACGCTCCATCATTACTTGAGTCCTGAACATCAAGGCATTAAACGAATGGGCCATCATCCCCACTTCATCCGTTCCCGTTTCGGCAACCGTTTGGGTATAGTCTCCAGTTGTGGCGATCTGCATAGCGGTATCGGAGAGCGAATGGAGCGGCTTGATAATCCGGAGAAGCAAAACCCAAAGCAATAATGCGATCAGAATGATACCGACACCGAATCCGATCAAAAAGAGGGTTTGAAAATGGTACAAAAGGGCGAGCGCTTCACTTTTCGGCAATGCATAATGCAAAACCCACCCCTTGAGTACCCCCTTAAGTGCAATACTATGATGGAGATAGGCATCGGCATCGAATACGGGATTATTTCGTGAGTAGATAATCGATTTTTCGCTTGGCGGAGTCAGCCAGCGAAACAACTTTTTATCGGTTTCGAGCTGATGGACAAAATTTTCCAGTGGAAAGGATAATACCAAATAGCCCAAAATATCTTCAGGGTAAAATGTCCCGCGTATCGGTGCGAAAAAATAGAGATTTTTACCGAGAAAAATATAGGATTTTCCTCGTTTATATCCATCGACAATGGCCGTAGCATCCTTTTGAATGATAGAATAATTCGCATCTTCGGATGCTGCAGGAATACTCAAATCCGGTGCGATCGTAAATAACGACATTGAGTTGCCGAAATCACTCGCCTTTTCGTCCAAGATGCTCGCGATACGTTTATCCATATCGCGTGTTACCATGTCGTTCATCACCTCAAGCCGAGAGAGAAAGACGATCTCTTTGCGCAAATTGCTAAGATGAAAGTCTAAATCTTTGGCAACGGAAATAGCATTGTTGTGGATGTTCTCTTGTTCTTTTTTGAGCAATAGATTTGATTCATGTCCCCACAAATAGGACAATAAAACGAAAATAATCAATGCAATAACGCCAAAAAGGGCAATAAAAAGCTTGTAAACAATCGGTAAAGAGTTCCATCGAAATTTCATATTTATTTTAGTCCAAAAGTATAGATTTTATCGGAGCACCTATTATAGTCTTTTTGAATAAAGTTCTTTAATATGTGCTACAATTTGATAAGAAAAAAGGATACAACAGCATGAAAAAAACAATTATTTTGCTTTTTTTATCATACGCATTATATGCCAATGTATCCACCTATGAGCCTTATTTTCAAAGAGCCGGAAACTATTATAATATCCCGCCGCTACTTCTCAAAAACATTGCAACAATCGAAAGTTCCGGCAACCCGAACGCCATTCGGATTAACAACAACGGCACCAAAGACTACGGATTGATGCAGATCAATTCGATCCATCTTCACCGTCTATCGGCATGGGGGATCAACGAGAAAAACATTCTAAATCCTCAAGTCAACATTTTTGCCGGAAGCTATCTCCTCTCCGAACACATCAAAGAACGCGGTTTCAACCTTCAAGCTATAGGAAACTACCACTCCAAAACCCCAGCTTACAAAGATAAATGGCTCCGCCGTCTCATCATCGCACTCAAAACATCATCCTAGGTTTAGCGAGAAGATCGGCAGAAGCATAGCCGTGACCATAACCCCGATAATCCCACCGATCAGAAGCATTAAAGAGGGTTCCAAAACCGATAGGAATAGGGCGATTTTGTCTTTGTTCGTATCGATGTAAAACGCGGAGAGATGATCAAACATCGATGAGAGTTCGCTGGTCTCTTCACCGATAGCAACCGCTTCGATAAACGAATCATCTATTTTGTATCCGGAGTCTCGTCTTAGCCCTTTTGACAGGGGTGAACCTTCGATTACTTTTACCGAAGCCTCTTCAAATACCTCTTTTATCACTTCGGATGAGAGGGTAATGCAGGAGAGCTTGATAGTATTGACCACCGGAACACCTGAACGCATGAGGAGTGACGAAATCGTACAAAAGCGTGCCAAATCTGCCGTTTCAACCATCTTTCCGACAATAGGGAGAGTGAGGATAAAGCCGTGAATAGCTTTTTTGAAGGTGTAATCGGTTGCCATTTTATAGGTAAACATCCCAATAACCCCCAATACTGCTGCGGCAATCGCAAACCAATAGCTCGCAAAGAAGTGTGACAATGTGATAATGATCTGCGTCAAAAGGGGGAGTGCTTGACCTGTGGATTCAAAAATCGCGGTGATTTTCGGTACCACGACACTCAACATAAAAGAGATAACCAAAATGGAGACGATCACAATAAAAGAGGGGTATACCAACGCCTGAGCCAACTGTTTTTTGATTTTTTCCTGAAGCGTCAAATAGAGCGATAACTCGTGTAAAACTTCGGCTAAAATCCCCCTATCTTCCGAAATTTTGAGGGTTCCGGTGTAGAAAACGGGGAGGGTATAATGGTCTTGAGATTCAAGAGCTTGAGCAAAGCTTTTTCCTTCATTGATCATAGCGATCAACGTGTCGAAAAAATGCCCCAATCGAATGTTATGATGACTTTGATGTTTTAAGAGGACTAGCGCACGGGTCAACGGGATTCCGGCATTCAGATACACGCCCAAATCACGACTCAGCGTTGCGAGGTGCGTTGAGGGAAATTTCTTTTGTTTAAACAAAGCCAGAACGCCGAAAAACGATTGTTCTTTGGTCGAAATAGCGGAGTACAAAATCCCTTGCGCTTTTAGTTTCATCTTTGCTTCATCGATATTTGAGGCTTCAATCGTTGATTTGATCGCTTTGCCCGTACGCTCAAGCCCTTTGTAATGAAATTCCATTACGCTTCTTTCACTCCCACACGGATTATTTCATCAATGCCGGTCGTCTGATCGAGCAGCAGTGCGATAAGCTGATCCGAGAGGAAACGCATCCCTCGTCGCCGCATTATTTCTCGGATTTCAAAATCGTTATCACTTGTTTTGAGCAGGGGACGCAGCGGGTCATCCACCATAAAAAATTCTCCTACGGCAACGCGTCCGTAATAGCCGCTGTAGTGGCAGTGCACGCACCCTTTGGGTTTAGAAACACTTAGACCGTGAGCCAAACCGAACGTATCCGCATCCGCATCCGATAGGGGGATACTCTCTTTGCATTCAGGACATAGTTTACGTACAAGGCGCTGCGCCAAAACGCCTAGCAACGTGGAAGTGATCAAAAATTTGTCGATCCCCATATCGGCTAAACGCGTCAAAGCGGCAGTGGCATTGTTGGTGTGAAGCGTTGAGAGAACCAGATGCCCTGTCATAGCCGCTTGGATAGCGATATGAGCCGTTTCACTATCGCGTATTTCCCCGATCATGATAATATCGGGATCTTGTCGCAAGATTGAGCGCAAACCGGAGGCAAAGGTGAGTCCCGCCTTGGTATTTACCGCAATCTGGCTCACATGAGGGGCATCATACTCTACCGGATCTTCGATCGATATGATATTTTTTTCAGGACTTGCGAGCTGCTGTAAAAAAGAGTGCAGGGTGGTTGATTTACCGCTCCCCGTCGGTCCGGTGACCAAGATAATCCCATGCGAATATTTGAGAAGTTCTTCAAACTCGGAGGTGGTTTTCTCATCAAAACCCAACTCTCTCAACGCCGGAATCGAAGATGCCTGCATCAATATCCTCAAAACAACCCTCTCACCGTGATAGGTAGGCAGAACTGAAACCCTCACATCGAGATTTTTCCCCGCTACTTTGACCTGAGTCCGACCGTCTTGGGGGAGCCGTTTTTCGGAAATATCCAATGCCGATATAACTTTTATACGGCTGATAATAAGATCGATGATGTTTTTATCCAGATCGATATGTTTGACCAATGCCCCGTCAATCCGAAACCGTACTTCCCCTTTTTTTTCATGCGTTTCGATATGAATATCGCTCGCTTTGCGTTTGATCGCCTGATAAAAAATCGTGTTGACGAATTTGATGATAGGGGCTGATTCTTCGCTGGTCAACAAATCCGCCGAATTTTTGATAAAATCGACCAAGGACAGCTCTTCGTCAATGTATTCAGCACTGCTCGGAAGTGTTTTTGAAATGGCGAGATCGGTTTTTAACTCCAACGATTTCAAATAGAGATTTTCGTATCCCGCGGGTGAAAGATGGGCTATGGGATAGGTCAGTGCAAGTTTATTGTAAAGCTGCAATGCACCGAGATAGTCATTCTGAGGGACAATAGCATAGAGAGTATTCTCATTGGAACAAAAGAGCAAAGAGTGTCGGATACAAAGTGCTATTTCTATATTTTCCGGATGGGCAATTTCGACACGTTCATCCTCTAAAAACGGAAATTTGATCATGGTGCATCATCTTTTTTGGCTTCAATATTTTGGGTGATATTTTTGATATAGCGTTCTTGAATCTCGTCCAGCTCTTTCAACTGTTCTCGCAGTTTGCTCAAATCGTCACTTTTCTCGATAATGTAAGGGGTGAGCATAATGACGAGATTGATTTTGTCACGAGTCTCCGCTTTATTTTTAAACAAATTCCCAAGGAGCGGAATATCACTGAAGAAAGGAACTTTCGTATTGGTTTCATCCATTTTTTCTCGAATCAAACCGCCGATAATAACACTTTCACCGTTGTTGACGATGGCGGAGGTGAGGACTTCACGTTTGGTTGTGCTGGGACGATCGGCAATCGAATTGGGTTCAATATCTTCGAGTTTCGCACTCACCCCTAAAAGCACTTTATGATCGTTGGAGAGACGCGGTTTGATTTTGAGGGTAAGACCGATGTCTTGACGGGTAAAATTTTCTTGGGAGATTCCGGTACCGGTGAGGGTCGTTCCGGCACTGATCGATTGGGTTTTACCGACATAAATAGAGGATTCTTGGTTATCGATACATAAAATTGAGGGTTCAGAGAGGATATTAGCCGCACCGTTTGTATTTAACAACGCGATATTTGCACCCAACGCGATTCCGTTGGTTAGATTCGGTAATGTTATCCCCGCCAGTAACGTCGGATCGAGAGAAATAGCAGACGTTTTTCCATCCCCCAAAAGCGAATTGAACGTAAAAAGACCGTTAGATCCCATACTTCCCCCAGACAGCCCGTATTTAATACCGACTTCTTGAGATTTGTTATTGCTGATTTCGATTATTTTCGCTCGAACGTAGACTTGCTGACGGTTGTGATCGAGTTCATGCACCGTAGCTTCAAGGCTTTTATAGAGTTCATCGCTGGTAATAACAATCAAAGAGTTGGTGGCATCATCACTGGTGATACTCGGAGGCTGCTGTCCCGCAATCAGAGTCATCCGTCCGATAACGGTGTTCAAGGTAGCGACCAAGGATTTTGCATCGGCATTTTTGAGCGGTATCACATGGGTGGTGTTCGCGGTTGTCTCATCTTTGACATCCAATACCGCCATCGCTTTTTGGATAGTAGCTATATTTTCGGGAAAATCGGTCACGATCACCGAATTCGATTCCTTGGACGCGGTGATTTTTGCATTCTTACTGGTGAAATGTTTGATTTTTAGACTAAACGTTTCTGCCGTACTGAAATGAACCATAAAGATATTCGTCTGCATTTGAGGGATGTCGCTTTTTTCCATAAGCGGAAGATTCATTTGTGTCGCATCCACCGTTTTAACAACACTCAAATAACCGCCGCCCGAATCCACCAATGTATATCCTCGAGATTCCAATGAGGTTTGTAAGATTCTGTACAAATCTTTTTTATTGATCGCTTTATTACCGGCATAACTGATCGTGCCGGAAACCTCTTCGCCGATAAAAATGTTTTTATGGGTTGTAGCGGCTACTAGCTTGATCAAATCACTAATCGCCATCCCGTCAATCGAGAGGGAGATCTTTTCATCTCTCTGCGGAGATGCGGCTAAGAGCGCGGACATGAGGATAGTAATTAGTAAAAATTTAGCGGGTGATTTCATAGACGATTTCCTTTGGGAGGTTATTTCGCTCAAGCGTGATACGGATATGTCTCATATTTTGAATTTGACTGTAGAGGCTCAAGACGGCGGCGTACGATTCAAGCTTTTTGTTATTGACGGAATGTATGACATCCCCGTTTTGAATTCCCAGCTGTGCGTATACGGACTGTGGAGGGAGGGCGTTTATTCTAAATCCGAGTGTTTTTCCGCCAACGACTACCGCTGAAGCATCAACATTTTTTTCGATATTCGGCAATTCCGCTATCTGTTCTCTCAGTGTTTGCGCGGTGATGGTATGAGATTCTCCATCCTCGAGTTGCGACGGGTCAGAGACGTTAGAGACAAGCGTCTCTTGACGCACGAGCGGATCATCATGCCCCAAACGTAGACGGCACGTTTTGCCGTATCCTCGAAACGTCGCGGTCGTATCGGTGAGGGAGATGAGATGAAATACGTTTTTATAGACTCCGCCTAGAGGGACAATAGTGGTTTTCGTTGCGTCGCTGATACTCACCAATGAAGCCGACGAAGATCGATAGATCGCTTTGATACGATGCGGATCAGGGACAAGTGTTGTTGTGGTAACCACTTTAGAGTGCATGGAGGCATTGGCACCCTCTGAGAGGGCGAATTTTTGTCCGAAGTGAAATACCTCAAAAAACGGTTCGAACGGATTTGAAAAACTTTCTTGTGTGGTGCTTGATAAAAAAGCCCCTCCGATTGTGGATAAACTCCAACACAACGCCAGAGGAAACGCCAGTAGATTAAAACGACGCAAGGTGGATTCGTTAAAAATTGCTCTCATACACCAATCCCTCCTTATCCTGATGTAATCGGCTCACCAAAAGACCGTAACCCCGCAGTTGGCTTGTAGCTTCAAAAACAATTCTCATATTTTTATTCAGCAGATCATAGCCCCCTTTGAAATGACCGAAATCTCCCTCTCCTTGTATCGATATTTCCAATGGGTTCAATAGCGTGTAAGTCACGGTTACGGTATCGATCTTTCCCGGAAAAAACTGTCGAAAAAGGGGAGAAACCGATAAGTTTGAAAGACTCAAACGATTATAGAATATCCACGGAGAGATTCGGATTTTTTCGACAGAAGCGACGGTTTGATTATCCAACAAAACCTCTCCGTTGTCCGCATCAAAATAGACAAATCGGTCATTCATCACTTCATTATTGATGGTGAGGTGGTATTCACGCAGGAGAGATTCAAAGGTAAAATAGAATTTTTCCTTGGGAAAGAGGACCACGAGAACCAAAAAGATATAAAACAGATAGAGTAGGCGCTTCATAGTTCAATCTCCACACTAATAGTTCCTTTGGAGACTCCATTACGCTTGAGGGATATTTTTTTAATATTCAACATGGAGTTCAACAGCTTGTTGCTTAGCGAATCAAACTCACGTGAGGAGAGATTATCGTATTCCAAATAGATATTTGTCCCTCGTCTTTCTTGTTTGCTCAAAAGAGGGTGGTTTTTTAGATACTCAAAATCGGTTTTGGACTCCTCTACCGACCAACGTGATTTTAAAAGCTTGATCTCTTCGGATTGCTGAGTGAGCAAAACATACTCATTTCTCAATTCTGATACTGCAATATTTTCCCAAATCGCCACGATAGCGCTCATGATGACAAGAGCTAGAGTGATCATTACCGCGAGCATTAGTCCTTTTGGCTTCATTTTAACCGAACCTCTATTTGGGTGTTATGCTCGTTGATTTGTGCATGTTTAAAGCGATTCATAATCGTATTTTTCAGGGAGTTTCTAGCATTAGCATCATCTGCATCAATGACCATATAGATACCATTGCCATCATAGCTCAACTCTCGAATCCCTTCGCCGTGAAGCTCTATAGACGGTATAGATGGGGTATTATCGACGATAAGACGGTTTGCTTCACCCGGTTTCGAACCGGGGATCAAAACAACACCATCCGCCGATGGGGGGATAACGGGAGGCAAACTCGGCAATGCAGGCGGAGGAGGGGTGATGATTTTCCCCTCTATCGCGAGAAGGCTTATCTCTTTGGATACTTCCCGAATATGAAGCTGTTTTTTCTCTTTCTTTTTTAAAGAATCGATGAGGGCTTCCCGTTCAAACGACGTTTCGGGAAGTTTCGATGAGGAGAGTATCATTGAAGTCTTTTCTTCGAGTATACGGTTTTCTTGATACCCAACTATGCCAATTGCCAAGAGATTACCTAAGAAAATCAATAAAACAATCAATGTATTTCTGAGTGTCTTTGTGGTAACTTCAGAGGGAACCATCCCCTCAATCCCGACCGTTTTTAAAAAGAGTCTCGGAGTCGAAAGAGCATCTGAGAGTTTTATCGATCCGTTTGTATCGATGTAGGTCGAATCGATCTCCATCACGATTCCATCTATTAGGGTCAGATACTTTCCGCTTGGAAGTTTCACGGGGCGGGTAATATCGTCAAATACCCATTGCGCAAACGCCATTTTTTTTATCGATGTTGCAGAAGCGGCGATTAGACGCTGTGATAGTTCCGTCGGATTATAGGCGATCACCACATATCTATTATCTTCGGATTTCTGAGCTACGTATCGATATTCGTCATTTAGATCAAACAAAGCCCCACCGTATCTTGCGGCCTCTTTTTCACTTTTCACATTCAGCTCTGCTTGCAGTACCCAATACTCATTCGGCGATAGGACTAAAACAGTCTCATTAGCAATACTCACATCCTCAAGTGTATCACTGTAAACCAACGGTTTAACAGGGCAAATAAAAGGGCGCACACGAGGGTATCGTTCACAAAGGGAGCGAATGATCTTCTCCTTAAAGAAACTCAACATGTTTCACTTTCTTTTCAAGAAGGTTATACTGAAATCGTATATGTTCTTCATGGGCATTTTCCGTGACATGAAGATCGCATAAAAGATTATATGCTATCCCCGATGTGTAAATAAAAAAATGGTTATCAAATACGCTGGCTAGTGCAGGTTCAGCGGCGATCGCTTCTTCTTTGCTTACGTACGCTTTGGTGCGAAAAAGGGTTAAAGAACGGATCTTTTCGGCAGACACCGTAGGGAGTATCAAAGTGAGTGTTTCGGGGTTAAGTGCATTAAAATCCATTTTATCCCCTTCAAATCCGATATAACGATCCCATGGAATCGACAAAACACTTGTGTCTCGCGTCAGCTCAACATAACGCTCCAAAATATGGTTAAACTGCTCAAAATTTGCGATTTTTCCATTGTTAACATCAGGGTTACTAATACTAATCTCGGTACCTTCCCCTCGTTCACTCGTATCAGTATCGATTGTATCAGAAACAAGCTTAATCAAAATATCACTATCAGTAACTGAATATATTGAAAATATTCGGTTAAATAAAGCCGTCTTTGACTCATTTATTTTTCCATCCGAATCTACAAGCGTGTTGATATTTAAACGTCCGTATGGAGATGAAAACTGCATTTTCATAATAAAATCTCTATTTTTGCTCTCTAATTGCAGCGGTAACCGCATCGTTAAATCGAGTTCTTCCGCGGTATTAATCCCATAGAGGAGCGAGGGGAGTTGCTTTTGGAGATCATTCACAATCTTCATTGATGAACTTTTAGAAAAGGTATCATTCCCCAAACGTGATAACTTTTCGCTCTGTGTCAGTACTAAAGCGCTCAGCCCCATTAGTACTGCTATCAGAAGCAGGGTCATCATCAAAACCATACCGTCTCTTTTCATTTCGTATACTCGTTTATCATCATTTTTCTGCTTGAGTATAGCGCTATTAGATGAATTTTTAATGAATTAAAAAAATAGACAAATTTTTAGAAACTTAAGTCACATTTTCTTATATTTCAAATACAATCCTAAACTTAGAGCCAATATCAGGAGCAATAATATGTCATCAAATCAGTTAAAAAAAGGGTTTACCCTCATAGAAATTATGGTCGTTATCATCATTTTAGGTCTGCTGGCGGCATTTGTAATCCCTAATATCACAGGTAAAAGCGGAGAAGCCAAACAAAAACTGGTTTGTATCCAAATGAAAAGCTTAAATGAGAGCCTAAAAATGTTTAAAGTGGATAACGGATCCTATCCGACCTCGGAAGAGGGGCTTAAAGCGCTTCTGAGCAACCCAAATCCTGAAGTCTATAGTTCTTATTCTCCAAACGGTTATGTAGAGGGAAAAAATCTGCCGAATGACCCGTGGAACAAACCCTATATTTACCTCAATAATGAGGGAGAAGTAGAACTCGTTTCACTGGGAAGCGATGCAAAAGAGGGCGGTAAAAATGAAGAGCGGGATCAAAAGCTTTCCGAGTGCCGCTAAATGAAAAACACACGCAAAGGAATGAGCCTATTTGAACTGCTAATCGTCATGACGATTATCGGGGTAGTCTATTCCATTGGTGTATTTACCCTGAAAACAGAAAAAACAACCGCACAGGTCTTGAACCTTTCGACCTTGAAGACAACCCTTTTAGCCCTGAATACATCAGGTAGGCTCCGTCTCATTTGTGATGCCCCAGCGCAAGAGTGCCGAATATTTTCAAACGACGGCAAAATGATCAAATCCGCCCATTTACAATCCAATGGAACCATACAACGCTACGGCTATGACCGTTTCGGTGAACTTCACCCATTGGGAAACGTTATCGTTCAAAATGGGGGAAAATCCGTACAAAGTTCTTTTGAATTTATCCTCAATCCTGACCGAACCGTTACCCCTTTGATTCTCAAAAACAATGAGCGATTTTACGTCTACACACCGCTGGGTGAGGATAAACCCTTCGTTAGCGAAAATGAAGAGCAATTGCGCGCTTTTTTGTTTGATGAGGGGCGTTATCCTCTCAAAGGAGATGATACCTATGGCACTTACTAAAGGATTTTCGCTGATCGAAACGTTGGTCGCCATTACCATTGCGACTGTCGCTACCATGGCACTGATGCGTGTTATCTCGTATGCGTCCTCAACCTCCGCACATGCGATAAAACACTTCGATTCATCCCTCACAACGTCTCTGGCGATCGGCAGTGTTACGGAATCGCTAAACGGAAGAACCATGAGTGTTTATGAGATACTCTCCGAGCGCTACAATATCGATCATCCCGTGATACGAGAAACGCTTCAATCTGCCTCCTATGAAATCCGATTGCTCCCGAAAGAGGCGATACATCCGCTCATCAGTTCAACCGTCAATGTCACTGGCTCGCAAAATCCCTTAAACTCTTTTGCAATGCAAAAAGTCATTCTCCAAAATCCCCATGAGAAAAAATCGTTTTACCGCTTAACCTCGGAGCGCCCATGAACCGAAAAGCATTCACTCTTGTTGAGGTATTGATTTCGATTCTCCTCTTCGGTCTGATTAGTATCTTTTTATTCGGAGCGATCGATCAGATTCGTAATCAACAAACCTTTTTTAAAACCAAAGAGGGAATTATTGAACAAAAAAATAAAATAGTTTCCCTAATGCAAAGCGATTTTGATCGCGCACAATCCGTTGCCGTTTCATCAAGTAGCAATAACAATTTCGACACGGCATCCATTATAGGTTCCAACCGTTCATTGTATGGCAGTGATGCACCGTTTGTTACGTGGGTCATACTCAAAGCGGATAATACTCTGGTGCGGATGGAATCTACCGCACCCATCAGCGTTCCGATCAATCCCAAAGCACTTTATGCAACCCACAGCGACCCTATAGCCCAACATTGCGAAATTTTCCGTATCTACGATTCTCCTTCGCATCGGCTTATTTTTCTCAAAACAGAGGCTCATCCGCCGCTTATGGTCGAAGTGGCGAAATAATTACCCTAAATTATTGCAAAACGAGCTATAATAATTAGCTACATGAAAAAAGGTTTAAAAAAATGTTTCTAACGGGTATAGATAATGAAACGATTTAAAGAGCAAATCCGATGGAAGCTCCTTTTGCTTTTTTCTCTTTTACTGTTAGGTATTTCTTTTATCCTTACCGGACAGCACATTATTTCATATAAAAACATCCTCCAAGAAACGTTTGATGAACAAAAGTCTTTATTAAAAGACAATATGATTCTTCGTGCCAAAAATCATACCGAATCGCTTGCTATACAACTTGAAAACGAATTAGCCGCCTATAACTTTTCTAAATTCTCCGAATTGGTGATTAACGATGCCGGCAAGAGTGAAGCGATTATCTACATAGGAGTTGTTGACCGAACCGGTAATATCATAATCCAGTCACAAAAGTCTACTTTGCCGAAGAGTGATTTCTCCCTCAATGATCTCAATAGCAGCGATATTATTGCCAGTGAACAACTATACAAAAATCACCCCGTTCTCGTTATCAAAAAATCTCTTTATATGGGAAGCGAACCGTGGGGCGTGTTAACCCTCTATTTCTCACAAACGGAGCTAGAGAAAAAAGTCTTAAATTATTCTCGCCAAATGGAAGACAACGTTCATCAGTCGTTGTATCAATCTCTCATCTCTATGGTAATCTTTTTGGTCTTGTTTCTCCCCATCGCATACAGTATGGCCATACATATCAGTAACCCGATTATCGATTTAACGAAACGGGCGGAAGAGCTGTCAAACGGCAATTTTATGCCGAAATCGGTTGAGATCGAGAATAGAAAAGACGAGCTAGGGATACTGGAGAGAACCTTTGACAAGATGAGTGAAAACTTGCAAAATTCCTACAATAGGCTCGCACTTTATAATACACAATTAGAACAGATGGTACAAACACGCACACTGGAACTGGAAGAAAAAAATATCGAGCTAGAAAAACTCTCCATTACGGATAAATTGACTCAGCTCTATAACCGTGTCAAATTAGAAGAGGTCTTCAACGATCAGATACAAGCCGCGAGACGCTATAACGCTCCATTTTCGATCCTATTATGCGATGTCGATCTCTTTAAAAATGTTAACGATACTTTTGGGCATTTAATCGGCGACAAGATACTCGTTGAGATCGCATCCATACTGAATTCAACGCTACGAGAAACTGACATCATCGGTCGATGGGGAGGGGAAGAGTTCCTCATTATTTGCCGTGAGACCGATCAAAACCAAGCCGTGCTACTCGCAGAGCGGCTCCGAAGTGCTATAGAGCATCAAACGTTTAGCACAGATCAACCCCAAACGATTAGTATAGGAATAAGCTGTTTCTGCTCCAATGATACCGATGTTTCTATGATAAAACGCTCCGACAGCGCCCTCTATGAAGCTAAAACTTCCGGACGCAACCGCGTCGTTTTTAGTCCGTGTTAATATGAAAAAAGGATTATCGTGTTCACTAAAATAGTTTGTTTGTCTATTCCGGCTATTATCTTTGCAAATCCCTTTAATGCGACGCTAGAGGACGAAGCATCTTGGCTCAAAGAAGAGACGTTTGTCATATCCGCTTCACGTGTCAAAGAAAACGTCAAAAAAACCTCCGCATCGGTTACCATCATTGATGAAGATACCATCAATAAAATGGGAGCCAACACTCTCTTGGACGTACTCAGAGTGGTTCCGGGGCTTGGGGTCTCACAGAGCAATATTTATGTAGACAAAATAGCCGTACGCGGTATTGAAACGTGGTTTTCCGAAAAAGTTTTAATCCTTCTCGACGGACATTCGTTAAACTCCGATTTACTTAATGGCGGAGCAACCGGAACGTTTGCAAACTTTCCGGTAGAACAGATCAAACGGGTAGAGATTATCCGAGGGCCTGCATCCGCGCTCTATGGTGAAAATGCCTTTACTGCCCTTATCAACATCATTACCAAAGAAGCTCAGGATATTAACGGGGTTCAAGTTAGTGCTAAAGCAGGGAGTTACAACACATCAACTGCCAATCTTCTTGTGGGAAAATCCTATGAAAACTTTGATATTACGGCAAATATCAACTACCGAAATACGGATGGGTACAGTGCCTATATCGCGAGTGATACAGTAGGCAATAGCGGAAATAGCAATCCAACATCCGAGAGAATCAATACCAATCTATCCCTAAAGCATAAAAACGGCTTGTATCTAAAAGCAAACTACAACAACACAGAAGACGGTCCCCGATACGGTGGAGCACATGCGCTCAACAATGAAGATCAGTCCAAAAGAGAAGCCTACTTTGTAGAGTTGGGCGATAAATATAAAATCAATGATAACTACACGTTGGATTCAAGGATCTATCGTGATAGTTTTGTAGCCGACAATCGTTGGAAATTATTTCCCTCAGGTTATCCGTCACCAGCTTTTACCGATGGTATGTTAGCTATTACAGGCTACACAAATCTGAAATCTGGTATTGAGACACTCTTAACCCTTCAAAAAGAAAACTATACCGTCGTATCCGGTCTCTCCTATGAAGTTCAAGAACTTAAAAATCCTAAGTATATGGCAAATTATAGCTCCGCGACGGGACTGCCGTTGGGAAGTCTCCAAGACTTATCAGCGCCCAACACAAATTTCGTATCGGAAGCAAAGAGAAAATTTGAAGCTGTATACAGTGAACTTCTTTATGACATTAGAAAAGATCTAAGGCTCACCGCAGGTGTGCGATACGACTACTATAGTGACTTCGGAGGGGTTATCAACCCAAGACTCGGTGCGGCATGGGAAGTGAACGATCATAATACGCTCAAACTGATGTACGGCGAAGCGTTTAGAGCACCGACCTTTGCGGAACTCTACAACAAAAATAATCCTGCATTGGTCGGCAATCCAAACCTAAAACCTGAAAAAGTCAAAACGGTTGAGCTAAACGTACAAAATACCTCTATGGACAATCTGGAGACCTCATTAACGCTTTTTCAAAGCACTATCAACGACATTATCACTACTGCCAGCAGCACCTACGTCAATCGAGGCAAAACGACGACACAAGGGATAGAAGCCGAGCTCAAATACAGCCTGAGCAGAGGATCATACCTAACGGCTAACTATACCTACCAAAATCCAAAAAATGAAGAGACCTCACAAGATATTGAAAACATATCGAAACATGAAGCCTACGCAGCACTTAACTACCGTATCAACAGTACGTTCAACCTTTATACCGATGCCAAATATATGGGAAAACAAACGAGAAGCGCTGCCGATACCAGAACTCCGGTAGAGCGCAGTATCACGAGTAACGCAACAGTGTTGGCAAAGGATTTATTTCTCAAAGATGTGCAAATGAAATTTTCGCTCTATAATATATTCGACGAAAAAAGTTATGATTCAAACAGCCCGTATGACTATCCCCGAGAGGGAAGATCGTATATGGCTGAGTTGTCCTATAAATTTTAAAGAGGAGCTAATAGATGATAATCGGTAAAGCAGAACTGGAACAAATACTCTACGGAGCATGTTTTTTGGCTTCAGGCGGTGGTGGACCGCTTGATTTAGGGCAAAGTTGTATTGATGCTGACTTTAAAGAGGGAGACACCGTTGAGGTTGTTGATTTCGATGATATTCATGAGTGTGAGTGGATCGTTCCCTCTTCGGGTATGGGACTGCCGAGTGCATCTTTCAATGCTTCAGAGCTTAACAGATCACTGCTTAACGTCATCGAAATCATGCAGAAGTGGTGTCAAAAAAATAAAAAAGACTTTACGACTTTTAAGTATATCTTTCCTATGGAAGTCGGAACCGTGAATTCCGTTTTACCCATTATCGCCGCTAAATTAGCCAAGGAGAAAGGAATAGATTTCAAAGTTGTTAATGCCGATCCATCAGGCAGAGCTACTCCTACCTTACCGCTGACACTATTAGCTGGATACGAATGTCCGTTTTATCCCAACTTTATTGCCAGCGGAAGCGTTAATCCTCTTTTTTCTTCTTATAAACTTGAGAGTTTAGATCATGTACAAGAGTGCTTTGCTCAAATGTTTACTTCAAGTGCGTTTAAAAACAGCGGAGGGTTTTCTCTTTATCCTATGAGCAAAAAAGAGTTTAAACCTAAATTCACGGTACAAAATACTATGCTCGATGCTTTGAATATAGGCAAAATTATCAACCAAGAAAATTCAGCTTCAAGTAGAGCTGAAAAAATCATATCCTATATGAACCATGAGAGTAAAGAAAAAAGATTGACCAAAGAGATTTTTTACGGCACATTAGAGAGTATAGAGAGTACTGTTGTCAACGGTACCGATGTCGGTACACTAATCATAAAAGGGGTTAATACTTTTGAGGGTAAAACACTAAAAGTAGCAACTGAAAATGAAAATATTTTTGCGAATATCGTGGATAAAAATGGGGTAGAAAAACCCTATATTATGGGACCTGATTCTATATCTTATCTACCTGAAGTGATTGGAATGGAAGATTCTACTCTAAAGATATTAGACGTTACAGGGCTAAATGCACTCTATAATTGTCCTATGAAAAAGGTGATTAAACTTCATGTCATCGGGATTGACGCGCCTAAACATGTAAAAGAGTGCCGTAATCTAATAGCAAACTGGTGTCAAATCAATCAGATGCTAGGTGGACCGTCTACATATACGCAACCTTGGATAGAGTGCAAATGAGGTTTTTTTCCTTAATCTTTTTGGTTGTCATGACACTTTGTGCGGATAACGTCAAAGTATACCTCTACACGCCGGAGATTAATGTCAATAATTTCAAATCTCTCAAGATGAATTTTGACTCCTATTTAAGCATATATGGAAATTATGAACTTCAACCCTTTAGCGATAAAGAGACGTTTGAAAAATATTTAAAAAAGAGAAACTCCATCGCCATTCTCTCAAGTTGGCACTATCATGAAATCGCAAAAAAATACAATTTAGAAGCGATGTTGGTAGCGAAAAAAAGAGGGAGTATCACCGATCGTAAAATACTGGTCGGTCAAAAAAACAGTGTACTGAAAGGGATCGTCACATCCGCCTATGATAAAGAATACACCGGAGAACTATTAAGCACTATTACCAAAAACAACTCCAAAGAGTTGTCGGTACTCAAAGTTCCCAAAGAGATCGATGCTTTGATGAGCGTCGGCTTCGGTATGAGTAAATTCGCACTGGTCTCCAAAGACAGTTTTTCTCTTTTGCAAACGATCAATCCTGTTTTAGCCAAAGATTTAAAAATTTACTATGAGTCCGAACCGGAGTATCGAATGCTTCTAGTCTGCAATGAAATCGATAAAGAAGATAGCAAACTCATATCCGTTTTCAAAAATATGGAACTTTCCGACAGCGGAAAAAGTATTTTGAATTCGATCGGTATCGATAAATTGGTTGTTTTCAATGTAGAAAATACAGGAGATTTAAAATGAGATCACTATTATTAATCTCTGTGCTTTCACTGTATCTGCACGCACAAACCATTTTAGTCATTAACTCGAACTCTGATGTCAAAAAATACAACGAAGCGGTAGAAGAGTTTGGTAAAAGTGTTAAATACCCATTTAAAACACTGGATATTTCGAACAAAACCACTCCTGAAATCAAAAAATATCTTTATGATGAGTATCCTGATGTTGTTTATACCGTCGGTGCCAAAGCCTACCAATATGCCAATGAATATATACCGGAAAAAGAGATCTATTTTAGCTCGATCGTTGATTGGAAAAAACTCCCTCTCAACGCTAATCGTTACGGTGTGTCCAATGAGTTGCACAGCGGGATGCAATTGATTCTGATTAAATCTATATTTAATAATATCAAATCAATAGGGATCATCCACAGCAAATACACGCAAAACATAATAGATGACCTGACTCGTGAAGCTGGAGCACTCGGTATCACAATACACTCAGAGAAAATTGGTGAAGAGTCACTGAAGAAAGGGGAATTTGACCCTGTGATTAAATCGTGTGATGCGATGATGGTTATATCCGATCCGCTCTTTTTAAATAATGAGAAAACAGTGGAAGAGGTATTTCATAAATCAGAATTGTACAAAAAGCCGGTTATCGCTTATCATGAGCTCTTTGTACAATACGGTGCTACCTTGATCCTATCCGTCGATAATCCTACCATCGGACGACAAATAGCATCTATGATGGAGCGTCACTCTAGTGATGATACGATAGAAAAGATCCAGTATCCTGCGGGAACTAAAATTATCTTCAATAAAAATGTGGCGAATAAGATTGGAGTTGAGTTCACTCCGGATATAGCATCAACGGCAACAGATATTGTGGAATGAATCTAACCCATAAGTTTATCATCGCTATTGTTTTGATAACGTCACTGGTCGTGTCAGCTTTTACGTACCTCCAGATCAACGAGCAAAAAGAGATTTTAAACAATGAGTTAAATCAGAGAGTGTCGTTGATTCGAAGTAATTTGGAATCCAATGCCAAAAACAATGCCATCTCTTTAAAATATGAGGTGGAAAATGATATTGCCACCTTCAATTTCTCTCATATCGATGCAGATTTTAAAAACTTGGTTACGAAAGATGAGATCGATGCCATTGTCCTCTTTAATATCGATAAGACCAAAGAACTGTTTGCCGGACAACCCTATTTCAAAAATTTCTTTCCCAAGAATAAGATTGATAGTTTAACGATCCGAGAAATCAACAATAAAAATAATTTCATCATCTCTCTCCCCATCGTTTTGAACGATAAATGGGGAGAAATGCATATCGTTTATTCCCTAAAGCAGCTAAAAGAAGAGGTTAAAAAAGCGGAGGAGAATAAAAAACTCAAAATACAATCGAGTGTCAGAAAAGCTATTTTCACTTCCGTAGTGTTAGCCTCCATTTTACTGATTTTTAGCTACTTCTTTGCACGAAAACTCATATCGCCTATTCTAGTGCTGACCGATACTGCCAAAGAGATTGCTAGCGGCAACCTAGATGTCAGCGAAAAATTATCGGCTATCAAATCTAACGATGAAATCGGTCTATTGGCTACCTCTTTTGTAGAAATGGCAAAACAGCTTGATGCCTCGTACAAAGAGTTATATGTACTCAATACAAACTTGGAAAACAAAACCCTAGAACTCCAAGAACTCAATGCCTCTTTGGAACAAAGAGTCGCACAAAAAGTAGCTCAAATTACCGAACAAGAAAAACTGATGATCTCTCAGTCACGTTTGGCGGCTATGGGTGAGATGATGAGTATGGTTGCCCATCAGTGGCGTCAACCTCTAGCAACGATAACCCTGATGATCGCCGATGAAAAAATCAAATCCTTGGTATCCAGTAAAGAATCGGATGAGACCGACAAAATACTCGATAAAATTTCAGATATTATCATCTATCTATCCAATCTGATCAATGATTTTCAAACCTATTTCAAGCCGGATAAATCAACTGAAAATATTTCGACTGCACTCCTTATCGAACGGATGGAGCAGATTATTCAAACACGCATACAATACGAAAAAGTTCAGATGCATTGTGAAATAGGGGAGAATGTCTTTATCGAGACCTATGCAAACGAGGTCGTTCAGGTGCTCATCAATATCGTCAATAATGCGATTGATATTTTAGTTGAGCGAAATCAAATCGATCGGCATATATGGATAAATATTATGCACAATAGTGAGCATGTAACAATCAGTGTCGAAGACAATGGCGGTGGAATAGCCAATAGCATAATAGATCATGTTTTTGACCCGTATTTCAGTACCAAATCGAAAAATGGAACCGGAATAGGGCTTTATATGGCAAAAATGATCATCGAAAAACATATCGGTGGGGTATTAAGCGTCACTAATACCAAAGAAGGGGCATGCTTTGCCATCACCCTTCCAAAACGACAAAATGAACGTGGAGTTTAAAGTTCGAATACGAAAACACCCCTAATATTTTCCCTCTATTTCATAATTTTCTCAAATCTAAACATCTCGCCGTTACCCTCACCATCTGGAAAAATAGTAGAGTGCTGGTGGTGTGGATCAGGATTGAACTTATTGTAGAACTCAACGATCTTGAAGCCGCATCTATTGACGTAAAAGTGTATGTTCCTTTTCTCGAAGTATGGCGTAGCTGTTTCCCAAACCTTTGTCTTTGGATGCAACTCTTCAATAGCTTTCCATGCAAGCAATCCAATGCCACGACTCTGTTGACTTGTTGAAATGAAGAAAAAAGAGAGGGAATTGTGTTGCGTGGCTTCATCGATCATGACAATCGCACCCCCAATAGTTTCTGTGTTTGCCAATATCCAATAGACTATGGCACCGTGAGCAAGAATGGAGTGTTCAATATCTTCATCAGAAGGAATAGGCTCATCTAGTTTATGCCCGCATTCCTCTTCTACTGCTACTTTAAAGGCATTTTGCAAATCACTCTTAAACGTTTCAAATTCTGATTCGTATGCGATTCTAAGAGTAATTTTCAATTTGTTTCCGCCATTTCAAAGATAAATAGAATTGTAATATATTTTTTTTCTCGCTCCTACTCTCCTGAGTTGGAGCGTTTGGTTTAATGCATGTATGCATTCCCACTCAGGAGAGTGGGAACGAGGGATTTGTCATATAGACATAGATGCATCAGACATCTCTACTAGAAAGCCGGATTGGGGAAATTGGACGATAAAATCCCCGCCATCGCCGCACCCAATTCTGCATGTGAATTTGTAATGAATGAAATATTTATTGCCAAGAGAAAAGATAGACGAAATTGATGCCGCTGGATGAATAAGCTTTACTGTTCTGTGGGTATACAGGAAATGGACTTGATCGCCAGGGGTTTCAGAATTTTCAAACACGGCAATGTAGCTATCACGCTCCATACTAGGGAAACGAAATATTTTGGGTTTCACTGGCGCTAGCCCCAGCGGATGTTCAAACCCGCTAGATTCGATCGTTGGTATGGTACTCCGGATTGTACTTTCAATTTCACGCTGAATCTCAGATGGGGGCGACTGCAATGACTCTTGTTTCAGCAAGCGATAGGGGATCTTGGCCTTTGACTTAACAGCAAGTTCAAAGCGAAACTCTGGGCAGTCCTTTGTATCAATGGTGGTTACTGGAAGGCTATCAGAGCCCCAATCTAACTCAAAGCCGTGATTAGTGCTTGCGAAGCATGTAGCAGAACTTTGCGATCCAAGTAAGAGTAAAGCCTCTTTGCTTTGCACTGCCCCCAACACGCACTGTATAGCTCCACTTCTAGGACATTTCTCCAATTTTCCGCCGTCATAACCGAATCGGAGTACAAAAGAACCTACTCCCGAACCAACTGGCTCGGCAAACACTTGTAAGGCTAATAAGGCAAATGCGAGGATAAGCAGACGCGGTGAAATGTTCACGATATTGCACTCCTACTATTTATTCATACTAAAATATACCATTATCTTTAATCAATCAATCAATATCTTACATATTGACATATTTTTGAACATTTTACACCGTTTTTCTTAAAATGATTTCCGCAAACGCTTTAACGGCAGACAAAGCGAAATAAGAGCAAAATTACCCAATCATTAGACATAGGAACTCCCCAAAAAGATGAAAATGACAGCCGAAAATTTTAATCTCACCGACTATCTCTCCCGTATCGGCTTCGATGGGGAAGTGCATCCCGATGTTGCGACATTGACCCAATTAGTACAAAAGCAACTACGAAGTATCCCGTTTGAAAATACTGAGGTGCAGGCAGGACGAATCCCCTCGTTGGTTCCCGAAGATATTGTGAACAAAGTGTTGTTGCGTGGACGCGGCGGATACTGCTACGAGATCAACGGCGTGTTTGCGATGGCACTCACTGCTATTGGATTTGAGTGGTATTTTGCAGGTGCACGACCGATGTTTTATCCTATGCGCCGACCTAAAACCCACATGGTGGTGATCGTTCATGTCGAGGGGAGCAGTTATCTATGTGATACGGGATTTGGCGGTTATGCACTGCGCGCTCCGATGATGATAGAGGAGGGTGAGACGGTTCAAGACGGAGATCGTTTCCGTATGGAACTGATCGATGGTGAATACGTTGTGAGTTCTCTCGTGCAGGGTGAGTGGCAACGACAATACGGCTTTGCCCTACAACCGCAGGAGTGGATCGAGTTTAGTCTGGCGAACTATTTTAACGCTACCCACCCCGACACGATTTTTACGCAAAAGAAACTCGCAATCATGCAAACACCTAAGGGGCGTAAGATTCTCGTGGATAATGAACTCAAACTCATCGAAGAGGGAAAACTGGAGTTGTTAAAAGTCGATTATGAGAATGCGTTAAAAGAGTATTTTGGGTTGGAGTTGTTTGGAGTATGACCCCCGCCGTTAATATCGCTAAAAAAGCAAACATACCTTACACACTTCATTCCTATACGCATGATCCTGCATCCGCCTCCTATGGAGAGGAAGCATCCGAAAAATTAGGGATTACAGCCGATAGGGTGTTTAAAACACTGATCGCACAGATCGATTCACGTGAACTCGTTGTCGCGGTCATCCCCGTCTCCTCTATGCTCTCCATGAAACATATCGCCAAAGCATCAGGGGGTAAAAAAGCGGAAATGGCAAAGGGTATGGATGTGGAACGCTCCAGCGGTTATATCCTCGGTGGAGTGAGTCCGTTGGGGCAAAAAAAGAGACTCAGGACGTTTATCGATTCTTCAGCGGAAAATTTCCAGACAATCTTTGTGAGTGCAGGGCGAAGAGGGCTGGAGATAGAACTCTCGCCGAATGATCTGGCAAAAATTACAGATGCTAAGATGGTAGTGTTATGCGCAGAGTAATACGGACATTTTTTATTTTATGGATTTCGATCTCAGCTTTCGCGTCAGAACCTGATTTCGGAAAATTTGACGGTACGGCTGTCATCGTCGATCTGAATACTTCGACAAAAACGATTTATGGAAAACACGCCGATGAACGTGTCAACCCATGCTCGACATTTAAAATTCTTAACTCCATGATCGCACTAGAATGCGGTGCGGTGCGGGATGAGAATGAAACGATCTCTTGGGATGGAGTGGTGCGGGAGTATCCATTTTGGAATCGTAATCACTCGATGCGTTCGGCTATCGGAGTTTCGACAGTTTGGTTTTATCAGGAGTTGGCGCGCCGTATCGGTGAGAAGAAGATGGGTGAGATTGTACGCGCAGCTGAGTATGGGAATATGGATACCTCTAAATCATTAACCGACTTTTGGCTCGGTGGCGGCAGTCTAAAAATATCCCCTATTGAGCAAACGGGTTTCCTCGCCAAACTGGTACATAATCAGCTCCCTTTTTCACTACGTTCGCAGAGTGTTGCAAAAGAGATCATAAGACTCGATAAACGCGATGGAGTTACGTTATCAGGTAAAACTGGAAGCTGTGGTGGAATCGGCTGGTTTGTCGGATTTATCGAACGCTATGATGATACGCAAGTTTTTGCATTTCAGATCAGAGGCAATGGAGCCAACGGTGCCGAGGCGAAGAAAATTGCACTTGAGTATCTCAAAAATTAAAGCGGAGAGCATCAATGAATCTAAAAAAACTGGCAGAAGCCGAGGCAAGTTTTTTCACCTTTTACCCCAAAGGATTCGAAGACGAAGCACTGCTACCGATTATCAAACGGCACAATACCGAAGGCATTGGTAAAAGCGTACGAGAACTCTACGCTCCTGAGAAATTTTCACGTACCGAAGAGATAGGTGAGAGCTTTGCTAAAATCGTCTCCAAATCCTCTCTTATATCGCTTTTTGAAAAACCAAAAGTCCGTGATATGATAAAACAGATGAGTATGGAACAACAGGATATGTTTGCCATTGGGCTGTATGAACTTTTGCACGCAGATCATGAGAAAGGGTTTAGAATTCTCGTCGATGTACTCAGTATCTACAAGCTCGCAAAGTGGTCTATTGTAACGCTCATCCCCTATTATTACGCACGGGATAAAGAGTTTTTTATCAAACCGACCACTACCAAAGATATTATCAAGTTCTTCGAGATAAACGGTTTAGAATATAAGCCTAAACCGACGTATGAATTTTATGCACGCTATACTCAGATACTACAAGAGATGAAATCACACGTCTCTCCTTTGATCGGTGCTGATAATGCAGGGTTTACGGGATTTTTGATGATGGCGATGAAATAATTTCTGTAAAATACCTATATTTAAATAACTTCGAATAAGGTTTACTAATGCAAATACGCGTTTTCTATGAAAATACCGTATATGCTCTAATTTTCTAATAATACACAAAACAGGGAGTTTCTTCACGCTTAAAACTCTCTCATTTACATAAAAACTGTAAATCTTGTCACACCTCTGTCACACTTGATAACATCAATTTTATACTAGATTCGGATAAGTCATGTTGCTTAAAATCATTTTATCCGTTACAATTTCAACAATACACACAAAGGAGAGACCATGAAAAGTCATACTATGCCTATTTCACAACCCATTACGCCTAGCCGTATCGCGAGCTTCTCTCTCCTCCTGCTGAACCTGCTGTAATTTCCACTTTTTCAATTTCTTTTTTTATTTTTTAGTTTTGCTATATCGGGCGCAGTGCGTCCGTATGTCAGCATTTTTTCATTGTTAACTATATGAGGATATCTCTATGCATACGCATACAAAATATACACCGTATCCAACGGTAAAATTGGATAAAAGAGAGTGGGCGGATAAATCTGCCACAGTTGCCCCGCGATGGGTCAGTACTGATTTACGCGACGGGAATCAAGCGTTAGCCAACCCGATGGGAATAGAGCAAAAGGTTGCCTATTTTAAAGCATTGATTGAATTCGGATTCAAAGAGATCGAGGTCGCCTATCCCAGCGCATCGCAGACAGAGTTTGATTTTTGCCGCCGTTTGATCGAAGAGGGGTTGATTCCTAAAGATGTTACTATCGGAGTGCTTGTCCCCTCGATAGAGCGACATATTGTTCGTAGTTTTGAGGCATTACGCGGAGCGAAGCGGATCAATATCCATTTGTACAATCCGACCGCCGCCAATCAGCGCAGTGTCGTCTTTCGTCGCAGTCGTGAGCAGATCATTGAGTTGGCATTGCAGGGAGTAGAGTGTATCAAACGCCAAGCACAGAACTTTGGCGGAGAGGTGGTGTTTGAGTATTCACCGGAGAGCTTTTCGCAGACCGAATTGGATTTCGCCCGTGATATTTCCAATGCGGTGATTAGCGCGTGGGAACCGACATCGGAACATCCGATGATCTTGAACTTACCCAATACGTTGGAAGCATGTTCGCCCAATGTCTATGCAGACCGTATCGAGTGGATGTCTAAACACATCCAAAACCGTGAGAGCGTCATCATCAGCGTCCATCCCCACAATGATCGTGGATGTGCGGTTGCGAGTGCAGAGTTGGCGATATTGGCAGGTGCTCAGAGAGTGGAGGGGACGATCCTCGGCAACGGCGAGAGGGCAGGGAATGTCGATTTGATCACGTTGGCGTTCAACTATTTTTCGCAAGGAATCAATCCGTGTTTGAGAGTAGATAAAGTGGATGAGATATTAAGTCATATCACGAGCATCACGGGTATGAGTGTCGCCGAACGTCATCCGTATGTAGGATCGATGATCTACACGGCGTTTTCAGGTACCCACCAAGACGCGATCAAAAAAGGGATGGAACACCACAGAGAGCACAACAACCCCAAATGGGAAGTGCCGTATTTGGCGATCGATCCGCGCGACATCGGCAGAGAGTATAAAGACTCTATCCGTATCAACTCCCAATCGGGAAAAGGGGGAGTGGCGTATGTGTTAAAAGAGATCTACGGTATCGAAGTTCCTAATGATATGCAGACGAAGCTTGCAGATGAGGTAAAACGGATTTCGCAAAAACGAGGCGGTGAAATTAGCAGCGACGAGGTGCTTGGGATTTATGAGGGGATGATGAAACGTAGTTAAGATGCGTTAAATTGATTATGTTTAAAGAAGATAGTAAGATTATATCCGTTTGAGAGTTAGAGCGGTGAGGGGAAAATAAATGATTGATACAGAATTTGCCGAATGTTTCGCACATGAGTGGGTTGAGGCGTGGAATAGCCACGATTTGGATGCAATTTTATTTCATTACAGTGATGATTTCGAGATGAGTTCGCCATTTATTATCACGTTCAGTCCAGAATCGGGCGGGACGTTGAGAGGTAAAGAGGCGGTCGCTCAGTATTGGGCGACGGCATTGGAGAAATTCAGCGATCTGCATTTCGTACTGGATAGTGTATTTGTCGGAGCGGATTCTATCGCCCTCACGTATACGTCGGTGTTGGATAAAAAGGCGGTAGAGGTTTTCTTTTTCGATGAGAGTGGGAAAGTGATGAAAGCGGCGGCGCATTATATTGACGCATAACATTTTACTATATTATGGAATATTGTTTGCTTGTTAGACTTTAATATTATAGTAGGAGATAGGTTGATGTATGTGAATAATTTAACAACATTGGCATCTTATACAGGTGTTCAAAGTACATATAAAAAAGATAATATTCAAAACCCAAGTCTAACAGATGAATCGAGCGGAATAAAAAACTTTGATTTTACACAAATTTCAAGAGGAGATTTACTACAGACTGTAAATAATCTTATTAAAAATGGAGAGATGGATTTAGATGAGTCGAGTTCTTTAGTACCGCTAATGGGACCAAAGATAAGTGTCAATGGAGATTTTGCTCCAAATAGCTCAAATGAAATTATAAATGTATTCGATATGCTAAAACAGTCAATTTCGTTTAATCAATCTATCGGTAATACATCAGGAATGGTATACGATACAAAAGCATTTGATGCGTTGAAACGCTTACAAGGATCAACAAGTGGTATCAATATTGTTGCATGAAAATATATTGATTTCAAATACTATTTTATAGCTTTTCCCCACACCTCCGCAAATGCTCTAACCGCAGGCTCAATCTCCTCCATCTCAAAACCGCCGAATCCCATCCGTATCGCGTCCCATTCTCCACCGCAATACTCCTTTGCAAAATAGAGCTTGATCCCCGCTTCTTCGGCATATTTTCGCAAGAGATCGTAATCGATGTCGGAAGTAGGGCGGATATTGATCGAGAGACCTCCCCCTTCGCTGAGGATGAGTATCGAATCACCCAAATATTTGATGAGGGCTTGTTTCATCATATCGTGCTTTTTGCGGTTCAGGTTTCGTACCCGTCGCAGATGACGTTCCCAATGCCCCTCACGCATGAATAGCTCCAACGTCTTTTGTGTCATGAGGCTGACACGGGAAAACGTACCGTGAAAGGAGCGGTATCGATCCATCAGATGAGTAGGCAGTACGATATATCCGACACGCAAAGCGGGAGAGAGGGCTTTTGCAAATGTGCCGATGTAGATGACCCGCTCACTACTGTCGAGTCCTTGGAGTGAGGGGATAGGGCGGGAGCGGTAGGTGAGTTCGCTGTCGTAGTCGTCTTCGATGATGTAGCCGTCGTTCTCTTTTGCCCAGGCGAGGAGTTTTAGACGGTTGGTGATGGGCATTGCCACGCCCGTGGGGTACTGGTGCGAGGGGGTGATGTAGACTATGCGTGCATCGGACGCGGATAGCTCATCGATGAGGAGTCCGTTCTCATCGACTCCTATGGGGGTAATATCGTAGAGACGGTGGGCGAAAACCTTGCGGGCGATATGGTAGCCGGGATGCTCGATAGCAAAATGGGGGTGGGTCGGACGGAGAATATCGGCGATCATACTCATCGCGTCGATAAATGCCCCCGTCACGATAATGTGCGAAGCGTCACACCGCACGCCACGAAGTTCGGTCAAATACCGTGCTATTTCAGCTCTCAATCCAAACTCCCCCTGCGGATCGGAGTAGGCACCGAAATCGAGGGTGTTGTCTATGGCTCGATTATAGAGCCGTTTCCAGAGTTTGAGGGGGAAGACCTCTTTGGAGAGGCGGACGGGGTAAAAGTTGTAGCGGTAGGTGAGGGCTGGTGTGTCGGTAGCTTCTGGCGTCGCAGGTTTTCCGAGCGGATTAAAATCGGCATCCGCGACGTAATAACCGCTTTTGGGACGGCTCTCGATGTAGCCTTCGGCATAGAGCTGGCTATAGGCAGATTCGACGGTGTTTTTACTGATGCGGTACTCTTGGGAGATTTTGCGAATCGAGGGGAGTTTGCTCCCGATAGCAAGAGTAGTTGTGATGTCGTGTTTGAGTGCTTCGTAAAGCTGGATATGGAGAGGTATTTCGCAAGTTGCGTCGAGGAGATACATAAAACTGACCTCATAGTTATTAAACATTTTGTCACTTGTTTAGAGTGCAGATTGGCGATATAGTATCATAAAATTTTTGAGGAAAGCGATATGAGACGTGCAGAATTTGAAGTCACCGACCCGCAAGCCATCGAATCTGTATTAAGCGAATGCGAGTATGGGGTATTGTCGCTTATGAGTCGTGGTGAACCCTACGGCGTAGCGGTTAATTTCGCGTATCGTGAGGGGGCGGTGTACTTTCACGGTAGCATTGAGGGGCGAAAGGTCGAAGCGATAGGGGATCGCGCGAAGGTAGCGTTTTTGGTTGTAAAACCTTATGCCTATATCCCCTCGTATTTTAGCGATACCAGTGCGGCATATCCCGCGACACAGTTTTTTACCTCGGTGCATATCAGCGGTGAAGCGATACGGGTAAGAGATGAGCGGGAAAAAGCGTTCGGATTGACTGCTCTGATGGAGAAAATGCAGCCAGAGGGGAAATACGATCCTATAGATGCGGCAAACCCGATTTATACCAAGATGATGGAGTTAACAGGGGTCTATAAAATCGTACCGAATGTGATGAGCCTCAAAGTCAAAGCAGGGCAAAATTTACCGAAAGAGCGGTACGATACACTTATAAAGCACATAGAAGAGCGTAATACATCTGTCGACCATGAAACGCTATCACTTATGCAAAGCATAAAACATTAATCCCAATGAGAATATAGTTAGCATTTGGATATGTGAAAAAAGTCACATATGTTTTTGTAAAAATTGAATAGTATTTCAATGATTATATAAAGGCCGATTGTATGAAGAACATCGCTATTTTGATCTATCCAAACGTAGAAGTTCTCGATTTTGCAGGACCGTATGAAGTCTTTACAACAGGATCACGAGTCGCTGTTAAAAGAGGGGTCGATATTTCTTTTAACGTTTTTACCGTAGGGATGACAAAAGAGCTGATACAAGCGAGAGCCGGTCTTCGGGTATTACCTGATTTTTCTTTTGATGAACATCCTGCGATCGATGTGTTGATCGTCCCAGGAGGGGTAGTAGATACTGAGCTTAGAAACGAGTATCTTTTGGAATGGATAAACAAGGTGGATATAGCTACCGAAATTACGGCTTCGATTTGTACTGGTGCATTTTTGCTAGCAAAAGCCGATGTTCTGAAAACGAGCCGTGTTACGACACATTGGGAAGATATAGAAGATCTTCGAACAATGTTTATAAATCTTGAAGTGGTGCATGATGTACGATGGGTAGATGAAGGTAAAAATATCACTTCAGCGGGTATCTCTGCAGGTATAGATATGAGTTTGCATCTGTTGGAACGGTTATACGGTCGAGAACTGGCTGAAGCAACGGCAAAACAACTGGACTTTGACTGGTGTGAAAACGTCTTTGACATATAAGTATAGGAGTAAAAAAAGTATGAGCGAATTTGTTTGGATCTTTACGGACGATGAAATAAACTGGGAAGAGCTTGCAAACCTTTATAAAATCGCTCCATTGGGGAATAAAAATCCTGATGATTTGAAAATTGCTTTTAGCAACAGTATGTATAAATGTTTCGTGTATGATGGAACCATACTTATCGGTGTTGGACGTGCTATCGCCGATGGGGTAGATGTATCGTATCTGTGCGATGTCGCTGTTCATCCTGAGTATCAACGATGCGGAATCGGTAAGCAAATTGTCCGTAAATTATTGGAGTTTTCAACGGGTTATAATAAGATACTTCTTTTTGCGAGTATGGGGAAAGAACCGTTTTACTCGAAACTTGGATTTGACAAGATGACGACAGCAATGGCGATTTTTAAAAATCGTGAACGTGTTTTAGAGATGGGTTTAATTGAGGCAGGGAATGGTTTATGAATACGATCACAATAGAGCGAGCAAAGCATGATCAAACAGATGAGATTGCCATTTTAGTTGGTGATTTACTTCAGGAAATTATGGACCGTATCGGTATCAACATATTTCATTTTGATCTGGAAGAGACCCAAGAACGACTGGCAGATTTTATAGAATCTGAAAAGAATTTTGTTTTTATCGCGATAGATGGAGTATCGAATCAGATTATAGGTTTTGTGAGTAGCTATGAAGGGTATGCATTGTATGCTGAGGGGGCATTTGGAACGATGGCAGAGTTGTATGTCAAACCATCCTACCGTTCTCAAGGTATCGGAAAAATGTTGATTCAAGCACTAAAAGAATTCGGTGATCAGAGAGGCTGGAAACGGCTCGAAGTGACAACTCCTCCATTACCTCAGTTTGATGCGACTTTATCGTTTTACGAACGTGAGGGGTTTGAGATAAGCGGCGGGCGGAAGTTAAAGAAGGTTTTGTGAAATGGATGAGTATTTAGAATCTACCGACATCATCGATTATACCCATCCATCCGTTGCGGCAAAAGCGCGTGAACTCTCACAGGGGTGCAGTAGCGATACAGAGATAGCCAAACACTGTTTTGAATTTGTCCGTGATGAAATACGCCATACGGGTGATGCGGGAAAGGGGATCACGACACTGCGCGCCAGTGAAGTACTTGAACAAGCCCAAGGGTGGTGCTATGCCAAAAGTCATCTGCTCGCAGCACTCCTTCGCGCCAACGGTATCCCAACGGCATTATGCTATCAACGGTTGAGCTGTTCGGAATACGTCGATGGCATTTATTGCCTACACGGATTGAACGCTGTGTATCTCAAAGAGTTCGGCTGGTATCGAGTCGATGCACGCGGGAACAAAGAGGGGATAGATGCACAGTTTAACCCGCCACATGAAAAACTGGCATTTGAATTAGGGGAGAATGGATATGACTTACCCGATTTGTATGCCGAGCCTTTGCAAGTTGTCGTTGTAGCACTTAAAACCTATAAAAATTATGGTGAAATGGTCGGGCATTTTCCCGACATTGAAATAAAAATAGAGTAGAAACTTTTTTATGTGATCAAAGTCACATACGTGTCATAGTCATTTTTTTTACAATTGTCTCTAAAAAGGAGGCGATAGTATGAAAGTAGAAAAAATGGTGCGAATCATTCAGATCGCAATAGGGATAAATTTCCTTTGGTTTGGAATGCTTAAAATGTTTCCCGGGATGAGCCCGGCTGAATCGCTGGCAATCATGACGATTGAAAAGTTAACGTTTGGGCTTATAGCTCCTCACATATCGATAAAGTTGTTGGCGATATGGGAGGTTTTGATTGGTACAGGATTTATTATAGGAATGTACCCCAAATTCTTTGTGCGCATTTTTATGCTCCATATGGTTTTGACGTTTTCACCTCTGTTCTTATTTCCCGAACTTTGCTTTACAGTTGTACCGCTAGGATTGACGATTGTTGGTCAATACATCATCAAAAATCTTGTGTTTATAGCATCAGGTGCACTTATCTGTAACACCCTCGTTAAAAATAACGTATGTGCTCCATGCTCACGAGGTGAACTATGAGGGCTATCGTCATCTTTAGTACATTGGTACTCATCTCATCTTTGTATGGAAATGAAACATTACGATCAAAGGCACTAAAACACGGGCTTATACCTATGACGTCTATCATAGTGAGCCAAAAGTACAAAAAGGAGATGATTCAACTAGGGGAGAAGCTGTTTTTTGAGAAAAAGCTATCTCTAAACCGGGATATAAGCTGTGCGAGTTGTCATGCGGTAAACAAGGGTGGAGCAGATGGCCGATCTACGGCTGTGGGTGATCGAGGACAAAAAAATCCGAGTCATCTCAATACACCGACAGTCCTCAATACCGCTTTTTCTAAACATTTCTTTTGGGATGGGCGGAGCAAATCGTTGCAAGATCAGGCTAAAGGACCTCTTCAAGCACCGTTTGAAATGGCATCTACCCCAAAATTGATTGAACAAAGACTCAAGAACGATCAGCACTATAAAGCCTTGTTTACAAAAGCATTCGGAGATAGCAATATCTCGTTTGATCGAACGGCTGAAGCAATCAGCGCGTATGAGAATACGCTTATCACCACAGGTAGATATGACCGTTTTTTAGAAGGTGATTTGAATTCGCTCAATAGCGATGAAAAAGAGGGATTAAATCTGTTTATCGACAAAGGATGCATCGGTTGTCATAACGGTGTCGGTTTAGGTGGTCAGGAGATGCGTAAGTTCCCATTGCTTCATCATCCTATCTGGAGTATGGTTGATCACAATACTATCAAGCGTATTCGAACGGCATATTTAGATTTATTAACCGATGATACCCGACCAAAAAAGTTCCAAGATGATGTAGATCGCTACTCGTATCTCATCAAAACTTTGGGTGAGAAAGAGGTAAAACTGCTCAGTGAAGGTTATTTTCAGAGCTATACAAGACAAGAAAGCTATCGAATCATGACGGCAAAAGGGTGTTATACCTGTCATACAGGAGAAGGGATGAGTGTAGATAAACAAATATTGAAAGAAAAAGCGTTTGCCTTTAAAAATACCGGTGGGTTTTTAGGAAAAGATAAACCGGGGCGTTATTTTAGAGCACCGCTTTTACGTAATGTTGTTCGAACTGCTCCCTATTTTCATAACGGTAGCGTTAAAACCCTAGAAGGTGCAGTCAAAATCATGCTGACCTATCAGAGCCGTTCTAAAGTAAC
>NZ_DASUIQ010000084.1:0-31977 GCF_036279695.1 Sulfuricurvum sp. | reverse complement strand
TCTTCTTTGAGCTCATCGGTCATATCGGTTGCGATAAAGCCCGGAGTGATACAGTTATAACGGATACCGCTGGTTGCCGCTTCGATCGCAAAACTTTTGGTCATCGCGATCATCCCCCCTTTAGAGGCTGCATAGTTGGTTTGTCCCGCATTGCCTGTTTCACCGACGATAGATGCCATGTTGACGATACTTCCGAATTTTTGTTTACGCATCGCTTTCATCGCTTCACGACATCCGATAAACGCAGAGGTAAGATTCGCATCGATGACACTGGTGAACTCTTCCGCTTTCATACGAAGTGCCAATTTATCGTTAGTGATCCCTGCATTGTTAACAAGATAAGAGAGTTCACCGTCCGCATCGACGATGGTTTTGATCGCGTCGACAAACGCCGCTTCATCGCTCACATCGAAACCGATCACCGCCGCTTTACCACCGGCAGCTTCAATCTCCGCTTTGATAGCATCCGCTGCCGCCGCACCGCTACGATAATTGATCCATACTTTCAAACCGTAGCTTGCCAATACTTTTGCCACTTCCGCACCGATTCCTCGGCTTGAACCTGTTACCAATACATTTTTACCCGTGAATTTCATCATTATCCTTTATATAAGTGGTGTGTCCATCTCGGACGGAATTTCAAGACCCATCAGTTTGAGAACCGTAGGGGCGACATTATTAAGAGCACCTGAGCGCACTTCGCGCACCCCCTCCGCCATAACAAAACACCATACTTTTCCGACCGTGTGGTTCGTCAAAACGTTACCCGCATCGTCACGCATCTCTTCACAGTTTCCGTGATCGGAGGTGAGCACCATCGAATAGCCGTTTTTTTGCGCTGTTTCGACGATCCGACCCAACTGAATATCGACCGCTTCAACCGCACGAACCGCCGCGTCAAAGTTGCCCGTATGTCCGACCATATCGCCGTTGGCAAAGTTGACCACAACAAAATCGTATCCCTCATCCATCGCTTTTACCACCGCATCGCCCACTTCGGGAGCCGACATTTGCGGCTGCATATCATACGTTTTTACCTGCGGACTCGGGATCAATACCCGCGTCTCATTCTCATAAGGCTCTTCGATCCCGCCGTTAAAGAAAAAGGTAACGTGAGCGTATTTTTCCGTCTCCGCCGTATGAAGCTGTCGCAACCCCGCATTGGAGATCACTTCCGCCAACGTATTGATCGGAGCATCTTTGGGAAACAATACCGGATAAGGGAAATTTTTATCGTATTGGGTCATCGTCGCCAAATGAGTCGGTACAAAAGTACGATCAAATCCGCTGAAATGTTGATCCCCGATCGCCGTCGTGAGTTCACGCATACGGTCGCTTCGGAAGTTCAGCATCAATACCGCATCCCCCTCTTTGACCCCGTCGTAGCCGTAAAATGCGGTAGGGGTGATAAACTCGTCGGTCTCACCGGCGGCATACGCGTTTTCGATATAATCGGCAACGCTTTGCTCACTTTGCGGGGTTGCAGAGACAATCGCTTCATACCCGCTGCGAACACGATCCCATCGATTATCTCGATCCATCGCGAAAAAACGACCGCCGATTGAAGCGATTTTTATGTTATCGGATACTTGGGCTTCTACCGTATGCAAAAAGAGTTTCGCCGATGTCGGAGCGACATCCCGTCCGTCGGTGATGAGATGGAGCCATACCTCTTTTCCCGCTTCGGCAGCGATCTCGGCAACTCCCATAATATGATCGATATGCGAGTGAACTCCCCCATCGCTCATCAGAGCGATCAGATGAATCCGTCTGCTCGTTTTCATCAGCCCCGAGAATACCTCGTTGTGTTCAAATTTTCCCTCGTCAAGCGCAAGAGATATTTTGACCAGATCCTGATACAATACTCGACCGCTTCCGATGCTCATATGCCCCACTTCGGAATTTCCCATTTGCCCCTCGGGAAGACCGACGCTTAGCCCGAACGTATCGATCAAAGAGTGAGGGACTTCATTAAACAAACGATCGTATGTCGGCTTCGAAGCCGTATGAAACGCATTAAAATCGTGCTTCGGTGAGTAACCGATGCCGTCTGTAATGACCAAAACGGTTTTTTTGCTCAAATTGGCTCCTTCGATTAATCAAACTTTTGGGGGATTATATTAAAATGTCACTTTTGCATTGCTTTTAAAATTTAATCACAAAGAGTTCATAGAATGTTATATTGGTTTCACAAGGCGCTCGGTATCAATCTGTTTCAGTATATCACCCTCCGTGCCGGGGTCGCTTTTTTTATCGGAATGCTCCTTACCCTCTTTTTTATGCCCCGTTTTATCGCATGGGCACAACGTTCCAGCCGCGTTCAGCCGATCAATGAATACGTCAGCGCCCATCAGGGAAAAGCGAAAACGCCTACCATGGGGGGGATCGTTTTTGTCGCTTCCACGATTATCGCTTCGCTGTTGACCGTCAATATCATGAACCCGTTTGTAATCGGCGGTCTTCTTACCCTTGTTTTTTATGCGTATATCGGATTTACCGACGACTGGGGAAAAATTCGCGGTGCTAATAATCTTGCGGGGCTAAGTGCCCGTGCCAAAATGGGATTGCAGCTCGTATTCGGTGTCGCTATCGGAGTTTTTTTAATCCATTACGCCAAACTCGAAACCGGTTTTTACGTTCCGTTCGTCAAATCAAGCCTGTTTGATATGGGGTGGTGGAGTGTCGCTTTTTGGGTATTCGTCATGATCGCCACTTCCAATGCCGTCAACCTCACCGACGGACTGGACGGACTTGCTACCGTCCCCTCTATCTTCGCCCTCCTATCGCTCAGTATCATCGTCTATATCGTCGGTAACGCCGCCCTTGCACACTATCTTTTGATGCCGAAGATCCCAGCGGGGGAAGTGGTCATTATTGCTAGCGCATTGATGGGCTCTCTACTGGGCTTTTTATGGTTTAACTGCCATCCGGCGCAAGTGTTTATGGGGGACAGCGGATCATTGACCATCGGGGCCTTTATCGCCTACCTAGCCATCATCGGAAAAAGCGAAATCCTCCTGATCCTTATCGGTCTGATCTTCGTCATCGAAACGGTATCGGTCATCTTGCAGGTCGGAAGCTACAAACTCCGTAAAAAACGGGTCTTTCTTATGGCACCGATCCATCACCATTTCGAGATGAAGCAGTGGGCGGAGAACAAAATCATCGTCCGTTTTTGGATTATCTCCCTCCTCTCCAACATCTTCGCACTCATCACCCTAAAGATTCGCTAATGAAAAATCAAAACATCGCCTGCTTCGGGTACGGAAAAACAACCCGTGCCATCGCCAAACATTTCGGTCCGTGTACCTTTTTTGATGATAAATTTACCGTCTCTTCGGTTGATGAAGAGGGCAATTCCCTCAAACCGGTCAGTGAGTTTAACACCGATTTCTTTACCCATGAGATCCCATCCCCCGGCTTTCCCCCGTACCATCCCTTGATCCAAAACGCCTCGCACCTCATCAGCGAATACGATTTTTTTGCTCCGCAGATGCCGTTCTCGATCTGGATCAGCGGAACCAACGGTAAAACGACCACCACTCAAATGGTCGAACATCTCCTCGCTGACAAAGGCTCGATCAGCGGCGGAAATATCGGTACACCCTTAGCGGATATGTCAAGCGATGCCCCGATCTGGATTTTGGAAACAAGCTCGTTTAGTATGCATTACAACAACGTGGCGCGTCCCAACGTCTATGCCCTCCTCCCCGTCACTCCCGATCACGTCAGCTGGCATGGAAGTATGGAGGCGTATTACGATGCCAAACTAAAACCACTCTCGATGATGAGAGAGGGAGAAGTAATCATTTTGCCGAAAATGTTCGCCGATGCTCCGACCAAAGGATTTAAAATCGTCTATGAAGACGAAAAAGACCTTGCCGCGTATTTCGGGTTTGATGCGAGTAAAATCAAATTCAAAGGGGCATTTTTGATGGATGCGATGATCGCGATGGGGATTGATAAAATCCTTTACGACCGATGCGATTACGATCGAATCAACGCCTTTATCCTCGACCCGCACCGTCAAGAAGAGTTTCGAGACTCACGTGATCGACTCTGGGTCAACGATTCCAAAGCGACCAACATCGATGCAACACTCGCCGCCCTTCGAACCTATGCGGATTATCCTATCCACATCGTCTTGGGCGGAGATGACAAAGGGGTTGATCTCGAAGAGTTATTTACTCCGCTTAAACGCTACGATCTGAATGTTTATGCCATCGGAAGCAATGCGTTACGTCTCGAAGCACTTTGCTCTCAATACGGTATTCCATGCGTTCTATGTCACACACTCGACGTGGCGGTAGAGGAGATCAGTAAAAAACACAACCGTCACAGTATCGCAATGCTCTCCCCTGCGGCGGCAAGTTTGGATCAATTTACCTCATATGCCCAACGAGGAAACCTCTTTAAAGAGCTTGCAAAAGCGACAAAATAGTCATTTGCAAGGCTTTAAGCTTCTTTTTAAGCTTGTATAGCTATAATTTCGTCCTCACAAACGTGGCTAATTAGCTCAGTCGGTAGAGCAAATGACTGAAAATCATTGTGTCCTTGGTTCGATTCCGAGATTAGCCACCACCTTTAAAAATCCCCCAAACAAAAATCAAAACTGATTCTAAAACCGTTTCTCATACGTCAATAACCAATTACGCCCTTCTCGTCGTACCCCGTCATGTTTTCCCTGATACGATGGATAAATAACCGCTTCATTAAAAAGATTTTTCACACTAAACGTCATCATCGAGGATTCATCCAGATCATAGCTCAAAGTCTCGTTTACAACCATCGTAGCACCATAGCCATTGCTACCGTCGTATCCCCGTTTAGGTCCATTGTAATACCATGCAGTGTTTAGACCAAGCTTTTCACCAAGCGGGTAAAGATAATACCCTTTGAGCATCACTTCCGAAACTTCAGGGCTACGGTACTCTAGCGGAGTATAATAATCGGGGGTGAAATACTCGGCTCGAACATACGATAGATTCATCATCCCTTCCGATCCGTTGCTAAAATGCCGTGTCACTTCTGTTTCTACCCCTTTTGAATTTCGCTGTCGGTTATTGGAATAATCCCCGATAACCCAAGCGGGTTCGCTTTGAAGCGCATCCATAACATCTTTCAAAACGGAATAAAAAATATTGGTTCGGAAAATCGTGTTTTGATCTTTATAGGTATATCCTACTTCATAGGTATCGATCGATTCAGGACGCAGATCAGGCGTTCCGTTTTTCATCCCGTCTTGCACCGCCTGAAATGCCTCAACATACGAAGGGGCACGGAAAGAACGCCCATACACCGCTTTGAGAATATTGCTATCATTCAGGCGGTAGACACCGCCGAAACGGTAACTGAGCATTGAGCCAAACAACGTATAGGTATCAAACCGAAGATTGGCGGAAAGATCAACCTCATCATTCACTGAATACATATCCTGTGCATACACCGATTTAATCCACTGATCGTTGTCTCCGTTAAGTAGCCCGTATTGCCCGTCCAAATACTCCATCACCCCAAGCACCGTAGGACCGCCATCCCCCTGCGTCCGAAGGGTCGTACCGAAAATATTTTTAATCGTATTGATCTTTTGGGTACTTATCCCCACTCTCCAATCGTGATCCGAAATATTTTGCCCTTTGAGATTCATCTCCATATAGCTGTTGAGCTGCTCATACGTCGGGTTTAGCCGTACAGTAAGCCCCGAACCGCCGTAATCTTGATAAATCGTAGTATCAAACGTAAATGCGTAATAATTCACTCCGAATTTAGACTCCAGACTCAAATCATGATCCAGAGAATGGCTATTTTGGACTTCAAAAATTCCGCTTTTATTCCGTTGATACCCACCCATGACCGGTTCAAGCGTTTCACTCATACCATAAAAGTTATCGGTAACTTCGGATTTGTACCGTGCAATCAACGTCCAATCATCGTGTTTGGCACTCACACCGATCGAATAATCCTCGAAATTTTCCAAACTGTCGTAATCCGAACGCGAATATGCGGTTTCACTGCCGGCAACAAACGATTGACCCGCATTAAGTGTCTTATTGCTGTGTTGATGATAACTGTCAATCCCCAGTTTCCAATCTCCGAGAGTCAAATGCTTTACAAATCCCGCTTTGGTGAAATCATACGATCCTCCACTGCCGAATATTTTGTCTTCTTCATCTGCCAGTGCACTTTTGGTAATAACATTGATCGCGCCGCTAAATGCCCCCGGACCGTATATTGTCGAAGCCGATCCGCGAAGCACTTCGACACGGTCTATAAGTTCGACCGGAAAATCAAGATAGTAATAACTCGTGCTGTACAGATCGCTTCCGACATCCACCCCGTCGATATAAAGCTTATACTTATCGAATACAAACGTGTCGGGATTATGAGCACCACGGATTATCACCTGCTTCCATCCCGTGTGCAAAATAGAGGTTTCGATCCCCGGAAGAATCCCTATCGCTTCATGCAGGTTCGTGATACCGAGTTTTTTGAGCTTATCGGCATGCAGCACCGAAACGACGGAGGGTTGATAATCGATATTGAGTTTGGTTTTGGTCGCGATGGCGGTTGCTTCGTTCAAGAGAGAAGCAAAATCATCCTCTCCGTTAACAGTGCATACCATGAAAAAAACACTTAGTAACGTATAATAAAGTTTCATCACCTATTCACCCACTTGTGGATTCAATTGTACCGAAATTAGGAGCCGCTTTTATGTTATGATTATACATCAAATCCATAGCAACCCATTTCATTAACCTATAGTTCGGAGTCCTATTGAACCGTTTATCAATTTTATGTATCACGCTGTTACTGACGCAACCGTTCCTGCTGGCTCAAAGCAGTGATGATCTTGATAAAGTATTGGAAGAAGCGACCACCATTGCGACCAAAACTAAACTCAATGCCGATTATGTCCCCGGAACGGTTAGTGTCATCAGCGGAGAAAAGTTAAAATCTCTCGGTATCAACAACCTTGCGGAACAAAATGCCTTTGATATGATCGTGGGGTTTGATTCATCCACCCTCTCACTCCGAGGCGCCGGATCGATCTATGGATCACAAGGGAATAAGATCAAATGGATGATCAATGACAAACCGATAAGCGCAGAGTTATGGGGAATGCCGAAACTCGGCGTCGGGCAAATCGTATTTCCGATCCCTACCGATGCGATTGACCGCATCGAGATCGTACGTGGACCGGGATCGGCGATTTACGGTGGAAATGCCATTTACGGTGTGGTGAATATCATAACCAAAAAAGATTCAGGTGCTTTATTTACCACCCTTTCTCAAACACAGAGCGATAAATTCGGAAGAGGTGTGGGAGCGCTCGGAACATTCGAGAAAAATGATCTCAAAGTTTCAGCCATTGCTTCGACAGAGAAACATGACGGTTGGAATTTATCTGTTCAAAGCGACTCTCGTTCGGAATACGGCAATCTTCCAAATGCCAATGTCAATACGCTATTTATCAGTGATTTTTCTTATAAAAATTTTGACTTTTGGGCGTATAGACTCGAAGCTAAAAATGATTATTCGCGCTTACAATGGGATATATCGAACAACATACCGCCGGATAACAATGCTCCCGTGCAATCCAATGTCTATACGATGTTAGGTATGCAGGGAAAATTCACCCCCGTGTCTAATGTTTTAATAACCGCAAAAACCGGCATCAACGAATATACAAACGATGCAGAAGTACTGTTCAATACCTACGGGACACGTACGATTGATTATGTTGAAAGTACCAAATATTTCGAGGGGACGGTAGAAACGTCTATTGATTCCCATCGACTGCTTGGAGGAGTGTATGCCGGATTTCTTGAGGTAGAGCGAGATTATCTTCATCAAACATGGAACAATACGCCAAGTCTGCTACTTACCAATGCGAACAAACTCATAGTGAACAATCCAAAAAGAATTAACAGGGCGCTCTATCTGCAAGATGAAATAGAGATAAATGAGCAATCAACCCTCACCCTCGGCGGACGCTTTGATAGCTACAGTGACGGACGTGAAGCACTTTCACCGAGAATTGGATACGTATACCAGTATGATGAGTCCAATATACTAAAGGGACAATATTCCAGAGCCTTTAGGCCGCCTAGTTTTTCAGAACAATATTCTCCTAACAATGCCCCTTTTACAAATAAAACTTTTGAATCGGAAACGGCCGATACGATTGAATTGTCTTATATTTATAAAACCAATAACTCTTCAATCAAAACAACCGTGTTCAACTCTACAACATCGGATATGATTACTTTTCACGATTATACGTACACCACTATCAATCTTGCGACTCCGACAACCATTAACGGACTCGAAATTGAATTAACAAAAAAATTTGATGCTCTAAGTTTTGGTTCCAATGTAGCTTTTTATGATACACACCGCGGAGAAATCAAAGAGCCGCATAACAACTACAATCCCAGTGAGTTTGCACTCTCCGCCAATTATTTAGCGAATATCTATATGACACTCAATAGCGATACCTCGTATCCGACTACTTTTTGGTATCACTATACCGGCAGCAAACACAGAGTTAGTAGTGAAAAATTAGATGATAACGGTGCAGTCTTAACAGCAACAAACGGTTCGGTGAGCGTTCAAGATTATTTGAATATCACCCAAAAAATCAATGGCATTGCAAAAGACCTCGATTTGGAATTTGGCGTAAAAAACGTCTTCGGAAAAACATTGCGCACACTCTATTTTCCGCTAAATCCTACGGATACCTGCGATGTACCCTATATGAAACAAACATTTTGGATTAACGTACTTTATAAATTCTAGAGAATATTAAACAAAAGGGTAAAGTTGTATTGCATTTAATCATAAATTAACAAATACTCCTATAGTATTAATTTATGTTACAACACATTGGATTATGATGACACATTCGCTTATCGGAAAATTTGCATGGGTATTTTGGCTGCTTTATATCGCTGTCATAGCCCCTATATTTATCTTTATTCAAATCAATGTCTCTTCGGTTCTCAACGAAAGCGAAAGAGCAAAAATCGAGCTTGTCACCGAAACCCTAAAACCGATCATTTCAGCCTATCTCTCTTTTGACCAGCAAGAGATGCTCAGCGATACTATGCGTACCTTTTTCCAAAACCCTAATATTTTGGATGTATCGTTACTGGATGCACATCAAAAAGTTATTTTCGAACAACACTACCCCCATTCCAAAATACAAGAGACAACAACCTTTTCTACCCCTGTCATCGATACCATCACCCATCAAGTTCAAGCTACCCTTGTCATCAGTTATTCCAATAATTTCGTACACGATCTGCAAACTAAACTTTTTGTCCAACTCCTCCTCCTTTCACTGTTTGCACTCTTTATCTTTTCCCTCACGTATTGGTATTTTCGTAAACAGTTCTTTGTCCTTCGCCTTTTGTCAAACTGGATGGGAAGCTATTCCATCGACACCCCTTCCGAGCCGTTCAAAAGCAATAATACCAATACGGAGATCATAACTATCACCTCTTCGGCCAATAAAATGCTCGAATCGATTGATAGCTATCGATGTCAGATGGAACAGATTAATAATGAGTTAGAGGAGCGTGTCGAACACGAAATTATCAAGCGTCGTGAAAAAGAACAACTCCTGATACACCAATCCCGTCTGGCGGCGATGGGGGAGATGATTGAGAGCATCGCCCATCAATGGCGACAGCCTTTGAATATTATCGGATTATCCGTTGCAGACATCAACATGAAACGGACACTCGGATTGCTTGAAGATGAGGCATTTGAGAAAAATACGACTATTATCAACAACAATTTAGCATTTATGTCCAATACCATCGATGATTTCCGAAACTTTTTTAGTACGGATAAAGAGTCTCTTTATTTCGATCCATCACAGCCTATCCACGAAATATTTGCCCTTTTAGGGGAACAACTGCGCTTCGCCAATATCACGTATCAGGTAGATAAACGATGCGATAAAAAGATTTTCGGCGTCGTTAATGAATTCAAACAAGTGATTTTAAATATACTCAACAACGCTCAAGATGCCATCAAAAGCCAACCTAGCCCCAATGAGAAAAAAATCAAAGTGATATTGCGTTGCGATGCGAATCACTTTTATGTCGATATTAGCGATACGGGAGGGGGAGTGCCTCTTTCGATAATTGAACGGATTTTCGATCCTTATTTTACGACCAAACTTCACAACAAAGGGAGCGGTATCGGACTTTATATGTCCAAAGTTATCATCGAACAACATTTTGAGGGGACTCTGGGTGTAAGCAACACCGATAAGGGTGCCCTCTTCACTTTAAAACTGGCACTCGAACAATAATGAAAAAATTTATTTTTCTCACCATTATGCCGTTGATCCTATGGGGCACAACCTATGATACGGCACTATTGCAAATAGGCTCAAAAATGTTCCCTAAGATTGCATTGATGGAAAAAGGGAACCAAGAGCGTATCCAATCCTCTGTAAATCTTCTTATCGTTACACCCGCCTCAAACAAAGAATCCGCCTATCGACTATCATCTATGATTGAGCGTCAATACAACGGCACCCTTAGCAACTATGCTCTTAGTATCGCTGTCGTTTCGCCCAAAGAAGCACTGGAGATCAAAAATGCCCACGGCTTTGTCCTCCTTATGGAATCAGAAGACGCTATGCTCCCTCCAGTGTTAGATCATGCACACAAAAACAAAATAGTGACGTTTAGTTTTGACCCTGCACTGTTGCAAAAAGGGGTTGCGGTTTCACTGTACATCGGAAGAAGCGTCAAACCCTATATCAACCTCTCTACCCTTAAACAGGTACCCTTTGCCTTTGAGTACGGGTTCTTAAAACTCTCTCAGTCGTATTAATAAATCTCAACTCTGTTTCTGCCGTTTTTCTTCGCCTCATAGAGTGCACCGTCCGCTTTTTCAAACAGTGATTTTTTCGTATCTTCGGCAATAAGTTGTGCAATCCCGAAGCTCAAAGTGACATTTTTTTCGACATAACTGAACTTATAGGCTTCAACTATCTTTCGGATATTCTCAGCCAAATTTGTAGCCCCGATTATTTCGGTTTGACGGGCTAAAATTACAAACTCTTCTCCGCCCCAACGTGCGAAAATATCTCCGTTTTTAATGTTCTTTTCGATGAGTTTCACCATCTCTACCAAGATAATATCCCCCGCCTGATGCCCGTAGGTGTCATTGATCATTTTGAAATGATCGACATCGAAAATTATCAAACTAAGCGGCACATTACTAGCTTTTGCATTATCGATCTCTATTGTAAAAATATCTTCAAAATTTTCCCGATTTTTTATCCCAGTCAGATTATCTCTAAACGCTTTTTCTTCTAATGTATTGGTCATCGAATAGAGTTCATCGACTTTATTTTTCATCGCTTTATTGATGTTTCTCAGCTGCTGTTTCGTCTCTTCAAGTTCGGTAATATCATGACGGATCGCGATATATTCGACTACGTCCCCATCAACATCTAAAATCGGTATAACCGTCGTATCGACGATATACTGGCTCCCATCTTTTTTCATGTTGGTGACGATACCGTTCCAGCTTTTTTTTGCTTTGATAGTGTCCCATAACTCTTTAAACGCTTCTCGCGCCATATCGGGATGTCGGATGATATTGTGCGGTTTGCCCACGAGTTCTTCTCGGGTGTATCCTGAAATCTCACAAAACTTGTCATTGACATAGGTAATGACCCCTTTGGGATTCGTTTTGGAGACGATGTTGCTCAAATCAACCGCTTTTTTGTACTCCGTCAGCAGATTTGAGTTTTCGCTTTTGTAGTTTTTGTTGCTGCTGATGATCGCTTCGAAATTGGTAGCCAAATCATTCCCCATCTGCAATGTGAGGGAATCGATTTCACTTTGCAACGCAAACGAAAGATTGCCGTTTTCATAAATCACCTGTTCAATCGCATTTTTCAGCTTCATAATCAGGGTAAACAGATCCGCAGTGGTGACATTGTAGTTATTGAGCAGCTGTAAGAAATCGATTTTGATCTGACATTCCGATATAGATGCACGCCATTCGATCACACTGATATAGCAATCGCAAAATTGGTAAAAGAGGTGAGTATTTTTGTCAATGATCGGCAAAGAGTGTCGATGAAGTACATTTTGTACCTCACTTTTGTTCATCCACCTTTTGATGATCTCATTTCTGTTGATACGCAAAAAATGGGAAAACTCTTCACTGTTTATTAGTTTAATCATGCACACTCACCTTTTATTACTCTGACCATTTGTTTTAATGCACTATTATAGCGACTATCTCGTTATACTTATAATCATTTTTTGGAGAACTTATGAATATCTTTATCCGATGCTTTCTTTTTCTTGCGCTGAGCGTATATTCGTATGCCGATGCCAATGAGAAGAAATGGATCCCTATTCAGCCGATCAACCTGAATGAAACAGCTCCCTCCGACCCCATTAAATCAAAAGAGCCCTCGAGCAACAAAACGGTACAAAATCTCGAAATCATTAAAAACCTTCTCGATCATGTAAACCAAACGAAACCGATCGAAGAAAAAAAGAAAAATTGGTACTCTTTTGAACCCGCCGAGGAGTGATTTAGATTAACCCGTCTTTCTGCATCCGCTCTTGAAGCGCGATGAGGATATAGGCACTCACCGTCCCCCCGTGAAATTCCCGAATTTTATCTTCCCAGAGTGTCGGAATCGTAATAAGTTTCTTTTTCTTCTCTTTCTCATTTTTGAGGCTCTCTTCGCGTTCGCTCATCGCCGCGGAACTTTTCACTTTTTCGATGTTTTGGAGAAAACTCTTTTTTGCCATTTTATATCCTTTATATATATTTTAAATATCTATTTTATATTTAAAATAGCACTTACTTCCGAAAACAAATCATCCATCTCCTGATCGGCACGACTGAAAATCCGATACTCTTTGATACTTTTACCCTCACCCACCGAGTGGGCAATATCGACACGCTGACGAAGTATGGAGACCATCAGTTCAAAATGATCCGACATACAGATAAACTCAACCAACTCGCCGAAGCGTTTCATGGATGGGTTGATATTGTTGAACAAGACATGCGTTTTTATCCTCTCACCTTGAATCTCGGAGAGGCTTTTGAGAATATCTTCGTATTTCTGCAACCCCATCAGATCAAAGGGTTTATCACTCACCGGAGTAATGAGCAGATCCGAAGCAATGATAGCCACCCGATTGTAGGCGCTGTCAAATCCGCCCGAATCGATAATGGTGAGGGTATCGGCCGAATCGTGTGCCGCATACTCCGCCAACTCTTCGGCGGAATTAAAATGGAGCATTTTGATCGGCGTTAAGTTATTTTCCTGACGCAATGCATTCGTAACGGTGAGTGAACGCTGGGTATCGAGATCGATAATACGGGTATCGATGATAGAGGAGAAGTGTACCGCAAGATTCCACGCTACCGTAGATTTGCCGACACCCCCTTTTTGATGAGAGAGAGTAAGGATCATTTATATACCTTCGATATTTATTATGTATGCAAAGTATATATATTTAATACTTAAATTGAGAAAAAAATTAATGCTTTATATTGACTAAAAGGGTGTATAATTAAAATTATCGCGAAAGGAGCAATTATGAGCGAGCAAGAGCTACTTATCTTATTTGTCGGGATTATCGCGATATGTATGTTATTCATCACCGTTGTAATCGTTTATATCGGAATTCATTCGGTTAAAACCATGAACAGAGTACACGAGTTCATCGCTCATCTCCAACATGAACTAAGCTTCATCTCTGGAAAGGCGGTAATCACGTTGCAAGATGTGAGCGAATTGCTGACTCAGGTCAAAGGGGAAACCCGCTCACTCAGCGAAAAATCGCTATTGTCTCTACACGAGTTGCATGGGTTAATCTCATTTCTTCATGATGAAACCAAATCCTTAGCCCTTAAAGCCTCAAACGGAATTGCAAAAGTGACGATCGGTTCCCTCGTCATCGGCGCATTGTCTCAATTTTTAAAGAAAAAAAAGGAGTAAACTATGAATCAAAACAACACACTCAGCTTTATACTCGGAACGGCAATCGGTGCGGTAGCTGGCTATTATCTTTTTAAACATCAAGATGAGATCGTCGATAAAATCCACGAACTGGAGGGGAACCTCAATATCGACCATAACGCTCTGATCGACAAAGCAAAAGGGAAACTCGACGCGCTGACCCAAAGTGTTCAATCGACGATTGAGCGCTACACCCACGGAAGCGAAGATAAATCACCCGATGAGATCGCAGCCATTATGACGGAACTCTCTAAACTGCGCGAAGAGGTCAAAGCCCTTCAAGCATCGTAACGAGTCTAGCGAGAAACGCTACGATTCGCTTTTCGGAGCATCCGCAATGTCGTAAAGGTAAATGCGACGATTGCCGGACCGAAGATAAATCCCCAGAACCCGAATGTCGCCAATCCCCCTACTATTGCAAAAAAGATCATAAACTCATTCATCTTCCGCTTCTCATCGCTCAAAGCACGATTCACGAAATTTAAAATGACCAGTTTGACGATATTGTCGATGAAAAAGGCCATCATTGCCCACGAATAGATCGCAATGATGATCGCATTGGCGATATGCCCCGCAAAATATTCGTTTAATGCAACCGGAATCCAAACGAGCGCCGTCCCGACGACGGGGATAACCGCCGAAATAGCGGTCATAAATCCTAATAGAAACGCGTTATACCCCTCAAAAAAAGCGATAAATAGTGCAAATGCCAACCCCTGAGCGAGCATCACCCCTCCCAGCGTATAAAACACGACTGCCGTGGTAGACATCATATCAGAGAAAAACTGCCGCTTTATAGTGCGAGACAAAGGGATGATCGGAAGGAGAAAAAGGGTCATACTACGTCCGTACCACGTTAAAAAGAAGAAAAAGACGACTATCATACTCATCTCAGCCAACATCGATACAAACGTTTTTAATCCGCTCCCAAACCAAGCTGCGAGGGTCGCAATAATCTCATCTTTATGCCCTTTTGCGATCGTAATGGCATTATCCAAAGGATCACGTAACCAAGAGAGGTAAGAAGGAAGGTGTGTCGTGAGGGTGTCAATCTTATCCCCTAACGTTTTAATCAACACGACGGTATTAGAGGGATGATCAAAAAGTTGATACAAAAAGATCGCAATCGGAGCAAAAAGGATCAATGACAAAGCAAGAGTTACAACTCCAGCGGAAACAAGAGATGCCGAAGCGTGAAAGAAATGAAAACGGCGTACTTTTGCTTCAACCAACCGATGGAGAGGCGAGACAACCATCGCCAATAACAAAGCGACAAAAAAACTTTTTAGAAAAGGCAAAAAAAGCCATGTCATCAAACCAAGCGACGTTAAAATCATAAAGCGGATAAATATTCTGTTTTCCATTTCATCTCCCTCTTAATGCTGTCGGTGAACAAAGTTTTTAAAACTACCATCTTGGTTCTCTAATAACTCTCGTGTCCCCTCTTCGAGGATAATACCGTTTTCAAGGACATAAATGTAATCGGCGCGGTTCACGGTGCTGAGACGATGGGCAATGATGATAACCGTTTTATCCTGCAAAAAGGCTTCCAACGCTTCAAAAAGAGCACTTTCGGTATGGACATCGAGCGCCGAAGTCGATTCGTCGAAAATAACCGCTTTTGGATCGGCAATCACCATCCGAGCGATACTGAGACGCTGACGCTGACCTCCCGAGAGGCGTATACCGAATTTCCCCACTTGTGTCTCTAAGCCCAACTCTAAGCCCTCTACAAATTCTAAAAGCTGTGCAATCCTTAACGCTTCAAAAATAGTCTCATCACTGATTTCATCCCCCATGCTCAGATTAAAGCGGAGGGTATCATTAAACATCAAAGGTTGTTGCAAGACGACAAACACTTCATCGCGAATGCGTGGAAAGCCGATTTCGTTTACACTCACATCGTTGTAGAAAATATCACCCGAAGTCGGAGGATAAAATCCTACCAATAGTTGCGATAGAGTACTTTTTCCGCTGCCGCTTGCACCGATGATCGCGACCGTGCTTCCGGCTTTGATGTCGAGATTGATCCCTTTCAGCACCGGTTCTTTTTCATCGTAACCGAACACAAGATCGCGTGTTTGAATCGAGAGTGCTTTCGTCTCATCCAATGTTTTAGTGCTGGTTACTATCGGCTCTGTGGGGAGAGTCAACAGTTCATTCAACCGTGCAAGGGCATTTTTGGCATTAGCAAAGCTGTATTGGAGCGACAAAAGATCCTGTACAGGAGTCATCATAAACCACAAATAGCCGAATATCCCAAACATCACCCCGATGGAGAGATCGGAATAGAGAACCATTACCAATCCGAGTGCCCGAAAGATCTCAAATCCGCTCAAGAATAGAGTATACGAATACCGCTCCCCCATCAATGCTTTGATCCCATAGAGGCTTGCACTCTGACGTAACCGTTTCGATTGTGTGATCGCTGAGCCTATAAAACGCTCCTCTTTGTTACTGGCGCGGATTTGACCGAAAAGGTCACACATTTGGGTCAGGGTATCGGAAAGTTCTCCGATAGTACGATTTTGCTCTTTTTTAAGCACCCCGACTCGACCCGATATTTTACGAGTGACAATCATAATGAGGGGCTGAAAAATAATGATGAGAATCCCAAACAACGGATTAATCCAAATCAACACAGCCGCGACACCGATGAGGGTTGCAACTGAAACGATCAGTTTAGAGAGGGCACTCCCTAAAAATTGCTCGATCGTGTCAATATCGGTGATGAGATGGGTAATCACTTTCCCGCTTCCCAGACGTTCATACGCAGACATAGAGACATGTTTGAGATGTTCCAGTGCACGGACGCGGATCGTAAAACTGAGCTCTTGAGAAAGGGTGATAAAAAACTTCTGCGATACCACACTGAGGATGAAAAAAACAAAGCGGAGCGCAATGGTCACAATCAACACGATCCCGATGTACAAAATCGGCTCATGCAAAGGGGTAAGCCAATCAATCGCTTCGGTGATTGTTCCCCCTTTTTTCAGAAGTACCTCATCGACCATGAGAGGAATGAGCATCGGGATCGGAATTGAGATGAGCGTTGCAAGTATCGCAATAACATTACCCCACAAAAGGGAGCGCTTATGTTCTAGCATCATAGAAAAAAGGGTTTTAAAAGTTAGCATGACGTAATTATATCTCTATTTTCATGTATAATTACGCCATTAAATTAGTGAGGAAAATATGGCTAAAGGTTTCGGAGGAAAATATTTTTCACTCCAAGCGATTACAGCAACGGTCAATGCTACAACGTTGCATAACCGTGCCGTTCGCACTCGCACTTGTCATACCTACCATACCTACTCCGCTGATGCGAGTATCGATGAGTCTCCCCCTGATGAACTCGATCTCCTCCTCGAAGCGTTAGAACCTTTCACCCCGAAGGTATCCCGCTGTCAATGCCATTGTAACCGTTTCTACGGGCGTCGAACCCGCTGCGCCTTATATGTCTCCTCACTCACCCCCAAACTACGCTTTTTATTTCGCTATTTTCACACCGATACCTCTCCGCCTGTACATTTTTTACTTTCTCTTTAAAATCATCGCTATCCGTCATCCTGAACGTGATTCAGGATCTCAGATTGCGGATCAAGTCCGCAATGACGAAATACTTAAATAACAAGGAAACAAATATGTACAACAAGACAGCAGTGCTCGGATTTCCCCGTATCGGTGAAAAACGAGAGTTAAAAATCGCCCTTGAGGGGTATTGGAAAGGTTCTATTAGCTTTAATGAATTACAAATGGTTGCGTTTGAATTGCGTTTGCGCCATTGGCAGTTGCAGAGTAGTGCGCTCGATACCGTCACGATAAACGATTTTAGCCTCTACGATACTATGCTAGATCTCATGGTGACATTAGGTGCTACACCTGAACGCTTTAGCGATATAGTGAATCCAACACGTCGATATTTTACTATGGCACGGGGAGATGAGACCCATGTGGCGATGGAGATGACCAAATGGTTCAACACCAACTACCACTATCTCGTCCCAGAACTGCACAGCGGTTTTACCTTCGGAAGCATAAATCCCGATAAAATCATCCAAGAATACAATGAAGCCTCTCTGCACGGATTTAAAGGGCGAATTCAACTCATCGGTCCGATCACCTTTTTAGCCCTCTCTAAATGTTCGGAAGAGATTCGTGTGAGCCTATATGACCCCTTGTTAGAGCAGTATGTTTCGCTTCTCGAAGCGCTCAAACCTCTAGGTGCCGAGATCGTGATGCATGAACCCTCCCTAGTGTGTGATCCCACACCTCATGATCTATCCTTGCTCAAAATCGCGTATGATCGATTGGGAACACTCGCGCCTCTTTGGGTAGCAACCTATTTTGAACATTCCAACGAAGCAACGGCGGTATTGGTACACACTCCGATCCACGGACTATACCTCGATTTCGTTCACGGAGAGAAAAATACCCTATCTCTTGAAGTGTTAGGCAAAAGCGATAAACACGTGAGCGTCGGGATTATCAACGGTCGCAATGTCTGGAAAAACGATCTTTCCGCTTCGCTAAAAACCTTGAACACTATCGCGGATCATATCCCCAAAGAGCGATTAACACTCAGTACCTCATGTTCGCTTCAACATGTCCCCTACACGTTGCGCCATGAAACAATATTGGACTCGGACGTGAAAACGTTATTATCGTTTGCCGAAGAAAAGCTCACAGAACTCTCCATCCTATCAAAAGCATTTTTTGGCAATGAAAAGATTGGTGAACAGCCACGCAATACCTCTCGCACCGACCCTGCGGTTCAAGCACGGCTCTGTGCATTACAAAGCGGTGATTACAAACGCCCCTATCCCTTCGCCCTCCGACAAGAAGCCGCGCACGATCTGTTCGATTTACCTCTCCTGCCGACGACAACCATCGGCTCGTTCCCCCAAACCGCAGACATCCGCAAAATTCGTCAAGAGTTCAAAAAAGGGTTCATCTCCCGAGAAATCTATGAAACCGAAATGAAAAAAGCGATCCGCGATTGCGTCGAATTTCAAGAGTCGATTGATCTGGATGTCTTGGTGCACGGCGAGTTTGAGCGTAACGACATGGTGGAGTATTTCGGTGAACAACTCAGCGGATTTGCCTTTAGCCGTAATGGCTGGGTACAGAGCTACGGCAGCCGATGTGTCAAACCGCCTCTACTCTACGGCGATGTGAGCCGACCGCATCCGATGACGTTAGAGTGGAGTCTATTTGCCCAAAGCCTTACAGCGCGACCGATGAAAGGGATGCTCACTGGACCCGTAACGATTCTCAACTGGAGTTTCGTCCGTGACGATCAGCCCCGCTCCCTCACCGCAACCCAAATCGCCCTCGCTATTCGCGACGAAGTGGATGATCTGCAACGTTCAGGGATCAAAATGATCCAAGTGGATGAAGCGGCGTTCAAAGAGGGGTATCCGCTACGCCTAGAAAAACGTGCCGAGTATGAAAAATGGGCATTGGAGAGTTTCCTCCTATCCACTGCCGTGGCGGAACGCGATACCCAAATCCATACCCACATGTGCTACAGCGAGTTTACCGACATTATCAAAACCATCGAAGCGATGGACGCGGATGTGATCTCCATCGAAACCTCCCGCAGCGGAAACCGACTTCTGAAAATCTTTGCTGACGTAGGGTATACCCAAGAGGTGGGCCCTGGGGTATACGACATCCACTCACCGCGTATTCCGAGCGTTGAAGAGATGGAGCGCCAAATCCATGCACTTCTCGAAGTTCTCCCATCAGCTCAACTCTGGATTAATCCCGACTGCGGTTTAAAAACCCGTGGATGGATAGAGACCAAAGCGGCATTAGAAAACATGGTAGAAGCTGTCAAAGCCGTACGTTCAAGCCTTTAAATATATGGATCCCCGATCAAATCGGGGATGACAAACTAAATAATAAAAATTATCCTTTAGAATTTTAGGTTAACTTTGAGCCTCTCTGTTGAATTAAACTTCGTGTGTTACAATTTCTCTACATTAAAACACAAACCACACAAGGAAATCCCATGCTCGTTACCAAAAAAGCCCCTGACTTTACAGCAACAACCGTTCTTGGAAACAACGAAATCGTTGATAACTTCAACCTCTACGAAAACCTCGGCGAAAAAGGTGCCGTATTGTTCTTCTACCCGTTGGACTTTACTTTCGTATGTCCGTCTGAATTGATCGCATTCGATCACCGTTTAGAGTCGTTCACAGAACGTGGAATCAACGTTATCGGTGTATCCGTTGACTCACAATTCAGCCACTTCGCATGGAAAAATACTCCGGTAAACCAAGGCGGTATCGGTCAAGTTCGCTACCCGCTCGTAGCAGACCTTAACAAACAAATTTCTCGTGATTACGATGTATTGCTCGGTGAATCCGTTGCACTTCGCGGATCGTTCTTGCTCGATAAAGACGGAACCGTTCGTCACGCCGTAATCAACGATCTTCCACTTGGACGTAACATCGATGAAATGCTCCGTATGATCGATGCGATGTTGTTCACCAACGAACACGGTGAAGTTTGTCCTGCTGGTTGGGCAAAAGGTGACGCCGGTATGAAAGCAAGCACTGAGGGTGTTGCTGAATATCTTGCTTCACACGCTGATAGCCTATAATTTCTTTTCCCCTTTCGGGGAAGCCTCTTCTTAATCAAAAATACTCTATCCTTTCTCTATGCAATACTCTTTTTTAGCCTCGTACCTACTCATCATCTTTGCCCTCTGGTATTCGCGCCGTGAACAACTCGGCATGGAAAAAATGATCCTCACCAATTCGATACTCGCGATGGTTCAGCTCGGACTCCTCGGATACGCTCTCGTTTATCTTTTTCAGATGAAACACCCTGCCCTGCTCTTTTTTGTACTGCTGGGAATGGTAACGTTCGGTGCCTATACCGCTAAAAAGCGTTCCCCTTTAGGGGAACACAGCTTTAAAATCGCGTTCTTTACCCTCGGAGCTTCCGCAGGGATTGTCTTTTTGTCTATGATGGCGTTCGGAGTGATCCACATGGTTCCCCATGAGATGATCCCTATCGGCGGGATGATTATCGGAAATGCCCTCAACGTCTACACCCAAAGTACAGAACGGTTCCGCTCTGAAGTGAAAAATACGATTGAGACGATCGAGGGGATGATTGCCCTCGGAGCGCCTCTCAAAGATGCCCTGAGTTTTGCGTCAAAAGCCTCCGTCAAAGCCTCTATGATCCCAACCCTCAATATGCTCCAAACGGTCGGAATCATCCATATCCCCGGTATTACCACGGGGATGCTCCTCGCGGGTGCCGATCCGCTACAGGCGATCTCGTATCAGCTCGCCGTCATGTACATGATGGTAGCGGTAGCACTTCTCGCGGCACTATTTAGCACGATGTTCTCATACCGTGTTATCATCGGAGCGGCATTTGATAAAAGCAAAAATTAATTTTCCCCCGTTATACTGCTCACTTTTGATTAAGGGTTTTAATTGAAACTTCACTGGCTAAATTATTGGATGATGGTACATGCCGGACTTTTTTGGGTCATCATCTATTTTTGTGTTTTCAAACTATTAGGCTACTATGAAGTAGAGTGGGCAACACTATTTCAATGGTGGTGGTGGAATCTGTTCGCGTATCTTTATGTCGCTTTTATGCACTTCATCACCATAAATAAAAAAAAGTTTTCCCAATAATAATTTTTATGCCGAATCGCTAAATCGTTTCGCTTTCGGATGGACAAAACAGAGTTTCTCCCACCCCCGATTCGGGCGAATCAATGTTACCCGATGGGCAGAAACGGATCGCGATAACGCCACATAAAACTGCGAGGGGGCGAAGATTTCATTCGTCTCTATCACATAATCTGCTAAAGACATCCCTTGTGATTTATGAATCGTAATCGCAAATGCGAGAGTGATGGGAAATTGACTGAGGGTGATTAGTTTCTCTTCACTCGCGCTCTTTCCTTTTTCTATCCACCGCGTTTTCACTGTATCGACACGCTCCACTTTCACACTCACGCCGTCACCTTTTTTGACCCATATCAGCCCATCTTCGATAGAGGTAATCATCCCCCGCTCGCCGTTGTAATAGTTCCATGCATTGCGGGTAAAGAGGATCGGTGCTCCCACTTTAAGGGCTAATATCGGCTCGATACGGCTCTCAACCATAAATCGCTCGACATCGCGTTCCTGCATCTTTTTGTCGTGGATCGTGACATAGGTTTCAACCTCGATAATCTCTCCGTTTAAATGCTCCAACTGGGAACGGTTATGATTTTGGGCACTGATGTTTTTCCCAAACAGCAGTGTCATCGTGCTCATATCCTCACTCAACGGTTTTACGAGATCTTCGAGAGCTTCATGCGCCTCTTCATCAAGACGAGCATGGCGTACTTTCTCCAGCAGAGACAAAAATTCCGCTTCATGGGTACGGTATGACCCCTCCAAATGGAGTGTCTCAAATCCGAGCCGCTCCCATGAGGGAGATTCGAAGGCAAAATAGATCGGTTCACTCCCGCGTGTCACAGGTGGAAGCTGTAAAAAATCCCCCACCACGATGAGTCGCCCGCTGAATTCCGCCTGCAAAAGTCGTAATCGGATCATATCGAGGAGTTGCGCACCCACCATCGAAATTTCATCGATGATAATGATCTGCATAGAATGGATGAGTTTAATGATTTTTTTAGAGGGTTCTAGTTTTCCGTTACGTTCTAGTTCTTCCTGAGAATTGGCGATCCCCAAATCGAAAAAACTGTGGAGTGTCTGCCCCCCGATCAGTGTTGCCGCCATCCCAGTCGAGGCGAGACGAGCAACCGATTTTCCTTTTTGCAGAGCATCATGTATGAGTGCGCGGGTGAGAGTCGTTTTCCCAGATCCCGCACCCCCTGTGATAAAGAGGTTGGAGGTTTCTAAAATATTGAGTGCTGTTTCTATCATAGAACGCATTATAATGCGATAGGGCTAAAAAGAGAGAAGATAGCTATAATACCGAAATAGTTTCAAAGGATTTTACGATGGAAGAACTTTACGCAGGGATTGCCGCTTATGATGCGGGAGATTATACAAAAGCACACGAAATCCTCTATCCGTTAGCCGCTTACAAACGTGACCCCGAAGCACAGTTTCACATGGGGATGATCTATTTTTACGGCGAAGGGGTCGAAAAAGACATAGATCAAGCGATGGAGTGGTGGAAAAAAGCGATGCGTAACGGTCATGTAGATGCCGCCTATCGCCTCAGCGAAATTGCGACATCCACTAAAACGACATTTTAACCTAATACCTGAGCGATACTGTAACGCATATCCTCATCGAGGCTTTCCATATTGCCGAGCATCCATGTGAGATACCCCTTGTCCGCTTCGGCGATCTCTTGAAGCGTTTTTCCTTTGTATTTGCCGAATTTGAGCGGTCGTGTATACAATACAGGAGTTTGAGTCAGTTCCACCATCTTATCGATCGGATTAACCCCCTCAAACCGTTCCTGAAGCCGTTTTCGAAGCTCGGTTAAAAAAAGTTTCAAGACCAAAACATCCCCGATAGCATCGTGAGCTTTGACGACGATTCCCAAAGCATCCGCTTCGGCTTGCTCAATTTTATACAGCCCCAAACGATAACGGAAATATTGGAGCCGATGAGCCTCTTCATCATCAAATAGATGGCGTGCACATCGGAGCGTATCGATAAGACGCATTTGAGAGGTAAAATTCTCTTTGGAGAGCATCCCCAAATCAAACGGCGCATTATGGATGATCAGAACATTATCAGGGGTGTTGAGTTCATAAAGCGCTTGGAAAGCGGAAGTCTCTATACACGGCGGCTTCCCCTCGATCATATCAGGGGTAATGCCGTGAACTTCCATAGCTCCGTATCCGATAGGAAGAGGAGCGGAGCACAGATCATTATAGACCTCGACATTTTTCCCATCGAGAACCATGTAACCTAACTGGATAATGCGATCTTCTTCACCGGCTCCGGTCGTCTCGGTATCGAGTAAAATATATTTTGCCATTAATACTGATCGTCTTCATCTTCGAGATCGAATTCATCGTAATCGTCCTCGTCTTCATCCTCTTCTTCGTCGTAATAGTCGTCCTCTTCATCCCCTTCGCCTTCACGCATAGAAGTGAGTTCGGTGTAGAGTTGTTCTGCTTCTTCTTCGTCAATGTCGCCGCTGTTTAGCTCTTTAAGAAGATCTTTGTACTCATCACGAAGAGCTTGCATATCTTCAAGCTGTGCGCGTTCTTCGACCGTAGCGTCCTTTTGAGAAGCGATCGATTCGAAAATATCGTCGATGTGTTCTTCCACATCGGGGATCAACTCGTTTTGTATCAAATGTTTTAGTTGTGCAATATAGGCCATTTTTAATCCTTCTGGCTTGTGATTTTCATATCTCATTATACTTCAAAAATGTGACAATATACCAAGAAGAAAGAAGATGTTTGTAAAGAAAAGTTTGATTTTTGATTGATTGTGAAGAAGAAAAATAGATGGTGCGGACGGGGGGATTTGAACCCCCACACACGTAATGCGCTACCACCTCAAGGTAGTGTGTCTACCGTTCCACCACGTCCGCGTAAAAAAAGAAAGCGATCAGCCGAAGCTGACCGGAAGAAAAGGTCGAACCTTACGCAGCCAAGTATGGGTTAGCGTAAAGAGCGATAAGAGCGATAACAAGTGTATAAATAACTTGTGCTTCGATCATAGCAAGAGCGATGAACATAGTAGTCATCAATTTTCCGCCAAGACCTGGGTTACGAGCTGTACCAGCGATAGTTGCAGCAGCAGTGCTACCCATACCGATTGCTCCACCAAGAGCAGCCAAACCAAGACCAACACCAGCAGCGATCATAGAGTACGCTTTCAATGTTTGGTTAGCAACGTCTGCAGATGCAGCCGCAGCAGCAGGTGCCGCTTCAACAGCAGCTTCAACAACCGCTACCGCTTCATCAGCACCGAATACTGAAGCAACGAGAGCGAGCATAAGAAAAAGAACTTTTTTCATGAGTAATCTCCGTATTTAAATCAAAGTCCGTTCGGATAGTGTCCCTACTTATCACTTTGTGGGTGGAATTATAGTTATAGAGAGCTAAAAGATTACTTAGCTCGCCCTAAGCCGATCTTGTTTCCTTTGAATTCGACGATCTCAACCATCAATTCGTCCCCCTCGTTGACCACATCGCTGACACGGCTGATATGTCCATCAGAGAGCTTAGAGATATGAATCAATCCGTCAATTCCCCCCGGAAGTTCGATAAATGCGCCGAAATCAACGATCTTTTTCACTTTCCCTTTGACGACGTCGCCCACTTTGTATTCCACTTTTTCTACCGGAGACGATCCGCTTACGATCCCCTCAATATGATCGCGCGCTCCGCGTAGTCCATCGCGATTTTTACCCGTCAGTTTGACAGATCCTTTTTTCTTATCTATATCAATCGTAACATCGAAACGTTCAATGATCTCTCGAATCGTTTTACCCGCTTGTCCGATAATATCGCCGATGAAACTCGGATCGATGTGGAACAGGTCGGTACTCGGCAGTGTCCCCTCATTGAGCTCAATATGATCTTCCGCGCCGATCATAATATCGATGATATGTGCACGAGCCTCTTTGGCTTGATAGAGGGCCTCTTTGAGGACATCGAGATGGATACCTCCGAGTTTGATGTCCATCTGCATCGCAGTAATCCCCTCTTTGGAGCCCGCTACTTTGAAATCCAAATCGCCGTCATGATCTTCAAGACCCATGATGTCGGTCAAAATCGCATGACGTCCCCCCTCAGAAACCATCCCCATCGCGACACCGGCAATCGGGTCTGCCATCTCAATATCACCGGCACGAAGTGCCATATAGCCGCCGCATACGGTAGCCATCGACGAAGAACCGTTCGATTCCAAAATCTCGGAAACCAGACGGATCGTTTGTCCGTTACGGACACACGCACCCTCTAATGCCCGTTTAGCAAGGTTACCGTGTCCTAATTCGCGACGGCGCGGCGCCCCGATCGGCGAAGGTTCACCGACACTGAATCCCGGAAAGTTGTAGTGCACCATAAACGCTTCGTTTTGAGTACCGCTGTCGGTAAGGTTTTCAAACATTTGCGCGTCTTTGGCACCGCCGAGCGTCAATATAACCAAAGCCTGTGTCTGACCTCGGGTAAAGAGCGCGGATGCATGAGCACTCGGCAATACGTTCGTCTCGATACGGATCGGGCGTACTTCATTCAAAGCGCGCCCGTCGGCACGTATAGACTCATCCAAAATCTGGGTACGAACCATGGAGCGTTTGACCGATTCGATCGCTTTTTTGAGCTCATGCTCATTCCATTCGGGTTTCTCTTTTAGAATCGTTTTACGAATGGTACGAAGCGCGGTAGAGCGCTCGGTTTTTGCCATTTGATTGATCCCCGCTTTGAGATCAGCGCTATGCATTGAGCGAACGTATTCCATCATCTCCGCATTGATCTCACTGATGATAGTTTGCAGTTCAAACGGTGACGCGGCATACGGTTTAAAGGCATTTTCGTATGCACTGTTTGATTCGAATAATGCCGCTTGGGCTAGAGCAAGAACATGAATTAGCTCATCTTCATTCATCGCGTTAGAGAGACGAACAGGGACAGCCGGAATACTCATAGCCGGATCAACCATCGGATCAATCATCCCCATGTTCAGTGCTTCCATCTCATCGCTACCGAGCGTTTGCATCTCGATCATCAACATATCGTCTTTGCTTCCCGCTAAATACAGATCAAGGCTACTGCTCTCCATTTGAGCTCGAGTCGGATTGATAACAATTTCACCGTCAATCTTCGCAACACGTACCGCACTCACCGAGTTAAAAATATCAATATCGGATACATACAATGCCGCTGATGCCGCATTAAGGGCCAATACCTGTAAATCAGCCTCTTTATCAGCACTCAAAACCATTACCGTGATTTGGATCGGGTTTGCGAACCCTTTCGGGAACAGAGGGCGAAGAGATCGGTCTACAATCCGTGACGTTAAGGTTTCAAAATCACTCGGTTTGGTTTCCCGTTTGATAAAGCCTCCCGGAAATTTCCCCGCTGCGTAGCTTTTCTCAATGTATTGAACCGTCAAAGGCAAAAAATCCTCATCGACAAAATCGGTCTCATCGACAACAACCGTTGCCAATATTACGGTATCTCCGCATTTCAGCCATGCGGCACCGTTGGCTTGCGCCGCAACTTGGTTAAACGCGTACGCTTCGGTTTTATTTTGTAAGGCTAGTTCAACATTGTATTTCATTCATTCTCCATTTTGTTATCGCTTCATCGAAGAAGCGCCGCCGATAATGTATTTAAAATCGTTATCGATAAATCGTAGACCTAAGCCTAAGAAAATATTTTGAGATTCAGGATTCAGGAAATTATCCCACCCTCCGTATAGCTCAAGATGTTTAAGCATTTGATAGCGCACTTGCGCTTTTAGGTGCGCATGAGAACCTCGGACATCATCAACCGCGTTAAAATCAAACGCTTCGGCGCTGAATTTCAACTTATCATGATTCGTAAAATAATCGACCCCGATCCCTCCGGTCGATTCAATCGCCCCAAAACGGAGCAATGTGTCATCGAAACGTTTTCCGTACTGCGCTGAATAGTAGGTCTTCCCTTTTTGATGCTTCACCGGAAGTGCAGGCTGAGAGTAATCATCGGTACTGATCAGATCAAACATATAATAGGTTTCAGGATTGGGGAGATAGTTGACCCCCAAATAAACTTTCCCGTACTGATCGCGCATCATATAGTCGGTATGCATCGCCACCTGCAATTCGCTCGCAGTCAAACTCCCCAACATCGAATCAATCTTACCGAATGCCTCTTCACCGCTTTTGAAAAATGAACCTGCGCTTGAGATCGTCTCTTTCAAGGATGATCGGTTTTCAGTGAGAATAACACTGACGTTATCTTCGATCTTGGTAAATTTATCAACCGCTTCGGGTAACTTGTGTTCTAACGAACCGCTGATATTATCCATTCGTGTTGTCAACGAATTAATCCGTGCCATTATCTCAGGCAAATCTTTGTTGACAGTATCGGCACTCTGAGAGAATCCTGCCGACATCGCTCTAAAATTGGCGATAGCGGCATGTAAATCGGCTCTGTTTTCGACAATAACGCCATCGAGATTGACCCCGACATTACGAAACGCGATAATAGCGTCTTGGATCGCTTTGCGATGCTCTTCATCTAACGTTGAGCGGAAATCTTTGAGCAATAATTCCAACTCTTTTGCGGCGGCATTAACGGAGTCACTGGTTTGATCAAATGAGGCATAGCGTTTGGACTGAGACAATACGCTACCGTTTTGCAAGAAAGCAGTTGAATCCCCTACAATGATATTAATCACTTTCGATCCCAAAAGTGACTCTTGCGCTACAATAACTGACGAGTCATCGGGAATTTTCACTCCGTTGTCGATCATCAACGTTAAGCGAACCTTTTTGCCTTCTATGTTCAAGTCATCCACATCCCCGATCGTCACACCGTTCATCAAAACGTGAGTATGCTTTTCTACCCCTGACGCATCTTCGATATAGGCTTGTACCAAATATCCCTCTTTGCCCCATTTACCCAAAGAGGTCACTTGAGTCGAGAGGAATAATAGCGCACCCAATACCATCACGACAAAGAGACCGATTTTTGCTTCCAATTTCATACGATTTCCCCTCTAATTACCGGTGAGTTTGTAGTTAAATTCCGACCCGCCGATCGGTTTCAAAAGAATGCTGATAAATATATAGGAGTCATCTACCGTATCGCTTGCATTGGTGTTGGTCAACACAGGACGACGATTTTGGACAAAGCGAACCCCAAAGTCGAAACATCTTTGAGTATACAGCACACCGATTTCACTCCGTTTCATGAGCGACTCATGATAATCGTACGCCACATTACCGAAAACTTTATAGAACCGGTTGTATCGATACGCCGCATCCGCAGTCCAATACGATGCGTAGACCGGAACATTATTTTTTAGCTGATCACTGTAGTAATGGCTCACACCGGTTGTTACAATCTCACCATTATAGCGCAGAGTATTTTGTTCTTTGGTCACTCGGTTACGATCATGATTAAATGCCGTTTGATTGTACAGTGAGATCGCTTTCGTGATTTGCCACTCTAGCTCATTTTGCAACTCCCCGTAATAGCTCCCCTGATCATCATAGCGAAAGTTTTGAGAGAGACGATCCACAAATAACTGCGCCCCTTTTTTGAAAACGTAATTATTCACCCCCAATGAGAGCGTATCGCTTGGGGCGCTAAGGGTATAAAACTCACAAGGGTATCCCGCGTAAGTACCGGTAATATCACATGAGTCACGGTAGGTTTCATAATATCCGCTGTAATAGCGGCTCCCGGCAGACGTGTAACTCGCAAACGGATTGAGCACATGAGAGACATTTTGATCATACGATTTGACTAATGTCGATCCGATATTGACCGTATGATCGAGTTGAGCATATTTTCCTTGATCATACATACTTCCCGTTTCACCACTACGTGCATTGGCATAGAAACCGATAGCTTTTGCCGATGCATTAGCGGTGTAACTCACATCGATATAATCATCCAATACCGACGTTTGCACGGTTAGCGGAATATTAAAATTTCCCTCAATCGCCCTTTTTCCATTCGGGCGATAATAGTGTGTCGCCGTTGCATCCGTGCTGGTCAAAAGGTAATCGTCTAAAAAGCTTTTCAAATAACGATGGTAATGGAGGGTCGGAAGAGTTTGAATCGTTTCACCGTTATTACTCAGATTTAAATACTGGTAGTGTTTCAAATAGCTTCCGATATAGTTATCTTCGCTGCTGTAATAAAAATTGATCCGAGAGAGGATCTGATTCGTGGTGATATTTTGCGTTTCATCGCTTTGTTGCAGATTCAGATAATCGACGTCGTTCATCCATTTTCCATCAACATAAAGTCCCGATTCACCCTCAAGATCTAAATCAAACCACTCACGCAAAGGGGCACTGTGGCGATATTTGACATCATATCCGTAGTGTTTAATATGAGCTAAGTCATTATCAAGTGCATACGCTGACTGCTCTTTAAAATACCCCATACGAATGGAACCTTGGGATGAAAGGGTATCGACAAAACGAAAGTCCGCATACATCCCTGAGCCGCGTGAAGTACGAATTTGCGGACGAAGTTCCAGATCCCACCAGTTTTGTGGGGCAAAGTAGATCGGTTGCAGATAATAAAACCCTTCCGAACTCGACAATCCCAACGTAGGTATCAACAATCCGCTTCGACGGGTTTTGTCGGTCGGATACCCGAAATAAGGGAGGTAAAACATCGGAACGTCTCCGATCTCCAAGCGGGCATTATAGAGATTAACCCACATTTTGTCCGTATTATATTCACCGCTACTAAAACGGATTCGCCACAACGGGTCATTAGAATCACATCCCGAGACCATTCCGCTGGCTAAATCAATATCGTTTTTGCACCCTTGTGCTTCATCGGAACTCATCCATAGACCGCTTTTATTGTCCAAAGCGTAATAGGGAGTGGAATAACGGGTATCGTCTAGAAGATTTATACGAGAATAATTACTGATAGCATGATACTGTCCGGCTTTAAAAACATTAACATTCCCCGTCGCTTCGACAACGCTTGTATTACGATCGTAGGTCAATTTCTCAGCACTGATAATCTGATCTTGATAATGTGCTATCGGATTACCGGTCGCCGTTGCGATTGAGCCGTTCGCATCCACATTGTTTCCAAATAACTCAATTCGATCTTCCCCTAATAAGAGGGTAGAGGCGACCAGACTGATCCACAAAAAATTACGCATTGATCACCAATGTCCTTCCGGTTCGATCATGCCAGCTTCTTCGGTACGGATCGAGCATGGCCCACACAAATCCGAGATAAAAAAGAAGCTCACTAACAACTCGGAAAACACTTCGGTTAAAAGCGCTCAAAAAACTTGGATTAGAGAGGGTAGAAATCTCTATGACACGGATTTTCATCACGATCTTCCCGATGCTCGCACCGTATTGCATCGTAAAAAAAGTCTGATAAACAATTTTGATCGACATATATTCCAACAAAAAGCTATTCGTTACTGCAATCATCGCTTCCAAGGTGTTTGCCTTAGTCATCGAATCCCATAGGATGATGATCATAATGAACGATAATAGAAGTTCATCGATACCAAATGCGGCTGCTCGCTGGCGTACGGTAGCAAGGGTTAAATGCTCACGTTCTAAAAGGGAATCGAGCCGTTCATCCATCAGCGAAGAGCCTGATATGCGATGTCGCCACGCAGTTTTTTACCCGCAAAGTGAACTTGCCCACAGAGCATATAAGCGCGATCACGCGCCTCTTTGATACTCTCACCCACACCGACGCATACGAGAACACGACCGCCGGTGGCGTAGAGTTTCCCATCTTCTTCCGCTACACCTGCATACGCGATATGGGTGTTGTGAGCAATCTCATCATGATGGATTTCATCGACGATGATCTCTGCGGGTTCAGAGTTATCGTACGGATAGTTACGACTCGCCATAACGACACCGACCGCGTATTTATCGTGAAATTCGACGTTAAGAGTGTCGAGCTGTTTAGTCGCTGCTTTGTAAAAAAGCTCACTTGCCGGCGTTTTCAAAAGCGGCATCAAAATCTCACACTCTGGATCACCGAAACGGACATTGAATTCCAAGGTAATCGGTTCTCCGTTGACGATCATCAGACCGATGAAGAGAACCCCCTCAAACGGCGCCCCCTCTTCTTGCATCCCGCGCAGCGTCGGACGAACGATACGATCTTTTACTTTCTCGTAAATGACATCGTCTACCAATGGGGTTGGAGCATACGCACCCATTCCTCCCGTATTTGGGCCTTCGTCATTATCGAGTAGTCGTTTATGATCTTGCGCGGCAGGGAGAAGGATAAAATCTTTACCGTCACACAATGCAAACAT
>NZ_DASUIQ010000083.1:0-6365 GCF_036279695.1 Sulfuricurvum sp. | reverse complement strand
AAGAATCTAAAAACGTGATGAACTATTTCAAAGAAGCTGAAAACGGAAGCCGTGAAGTTATTAATACGTTGAATGCGATGTTGATTGAAGAACGGGATAAAAGAGGGCATAAATAAATTGAGACATCTTTAAAAATATATTTTATTTTATTCTAAATTTAATAATAAATACTATTTAGTCACTTAAAAGTCATCTAATATAGAAAAAACACGACCAAGAAATGACTATATTAAATTATAATTATTTTTAAAATTAGCTAAAGGAATACTAGTGACAATTAAGAATAAACTTTTACTAAATATAGGAATCAGTACTGCAACAATCATTACCTTAGGCATATTAATCTATTCGGCTGTTCATGAGATAGAGAGTAACAGTGAAAAAATCAAAAACGAATCTATCCCCTATATGCTAACAGCAAACGATATAAAGTTTCATCTATGCGAAACGCAACAGCTCCTTACCGATGCAAGTGCGACCAAAGACAAAGAATCTTTAAAAGAAGCACATGAAAGTTTAGACGATTTGATGAAAGGGCTTAGTACTTTCGAAGAGATGTTTAAAACGGAAAACAATCAAGATTCTTTGAAAGAAATCATCCAGATAAAAGAGTCCGCTGAAAATTTTAAACGGGTAGGCTTAGATATGGCTCAAGCCTATATAGATCATGGGACGGATGCCGGAAATGCCAAAATGGACGCTTTCGACCAACAGTCCGAAACAATAGCAAAAAAAGTAGATGAACTATCTAATAGCCAAAGAAATGAAGCGAATGGGCTTATTGAAGAGATTGTCAATGAAGCACATTCGACAGTATGGTTGGTTCTTGTCCTCAGTGGTATGGGAATCGGTATCGCATTGACCGTAGGACTTTTAAGCATTCGTTCTATATTAAAATCTATAAAAATGATTGGCAATATAACCAAAGAACTCGCCAGTGGTGATGCGGATTTGACAAAACGATTGGTTATGCTAAATAAAGATGAACTCAGTGATGTCTCTAATAATATCAATAGTTTTATTGCAAATACACAATCTATCGTTCAACAATCAAAAGAGACATCTATAGAGAATTTGGCTATTTCATCGGAACTGGATACAACAAGTCAACAGGTTGGACTTCGTGTTGAAGAGAGTGCTTTTTCACTCGAAAGTATTTCAAAAAAAGCAAAAGAGATTATCGAAGATCAAAAAGAGGCTATGCATGAGGCAGAAGCTTCAAAAGAAGATATTTTGATTGCACATCAAAAATTGATTCAAGCCCAAAAAGAAATTCAAAAAATGATGGATGGGATCCAAGAGAGCGTGGAAATTGAGACCGAATTCGCTGAAAAATTAAGTTCACTTAGTTCCCAAACAAATGAGGTAAAACAAGTATTATTGATTATCGGAGATATTGCCGATCAAACCAACCTATTAGCCCTCAACGCGGCTATCGAAGCGGCACGTGCAGGTGATCATGGGCGAGGGTTTGCTGTTGTTGCCGATGAAGTCCGTAAGTTAGCTGAACGTACACAAAAAAGCTTAAATGAGATAAATATCACTATTAATACGATTGTTCAAGCGATTAACGATGCTAGTGAACAAATGGGAATAAATTCACACAATATCAAAGAGCTCGGGGAACGTTCCGAGTTAGTTGAATCTCAGATACTTGACTCAGTAGAGACCATGTCGTTGACAAAAAATTTGGTTACAAATCTCGTCAATGACGGTATAAAAAATGCGGATGAAATTGCTGTCATTGTTGGTGATATAAATACCATCAGTACGAGTGTAACTCAAAATGCTAGAAGCATGGAAGAGATTGCTTCAGCTGTGCAACATCTCCATCAAGCATCAGAGTCTTTGAATATGAATTTACAAGGGTTAAGAACGTAAACTGTTTTACTATTTCCGATCCAGTTTCTCAAATCCCGGAAGAACTTTCCCCTCCAGTAGTTCAAGACTCGCTCCCCCTCCGGTGGAGATAAAGCTGAACTTGTCTTTCTCACCCGCTTTCTCCACCGCATCGGCGGTATCGCCTCCGCCGACGATACTAAACGCATAACTCTCGGCGATGAACGAGGCGAGTTTAAACGTCCCTTTGGAGAACTGACTCATCTCATAAATCCCCATCGGTCCGTTCCAGATAATCGTGTTGGAGAGTTCTATCGCTTCTGAGAAGAGTTTGAGAGTGGCAGGACCGATGTCGACGGCATGGAACCCCTCCAATACATCTTGGACAGGGGTGATTTTAATATCGACGGGATGCTCTATCGAATCAGTTGCGACGACATCGACAGGGAGGTAGATTTTAACCCCTTTCGCCTTGGCTTCACTCAAAACCTCTTTTGCCACTTCGACGAAATCATCTTCGACCAAAGAGGCTTTCATATCGTAGCCGAGTGCTTTCAAGAACGTATTGCTCATCGCACCGCCGATGATCAGTTTGTCAATTTTCGGCATGACCGAGGTGAGGAGCGTGATTTTAGAAGAGACTTTAGAACCCCCGACTACGAGTGCGATAGGTCGGATCGGTTTTTCGAGCGCTTTGGTAAACGCTTCGATCTCCCGCATCATCAAGAATCCCGCCACTTTGATTTTGGCAAAATCGGCGATTCCGTAGGTCGATGCGTCTTTACGATGGGAAGTTCCGAACGCGTCGTTGACATACACGTCACACAAATCGGCTAATTGTTGACAAAAAGCGGGATCGTTTTTCTTCTCTCCCTCAAAAAAACGGATGTTTTCGAGCAAGAAGATCCGCTCGATGGAGCAATGAGCATTTTCAACTTTTAGGGTTTCGAGGTTATCGATAAACTCGATTTTTTTCTCCAACAGCCGCTCTAGGCGCTTTTGGATATGGCGGAGGGTAAAACGCTCATCATACCCGTTTTTAGGTTGCCCCAAATGGCTCACAAGGGTGATAGAGCACGCATTATGATCGATACAGTAGTTGATCGTCGGAAGAGCCGCGCGAATCCTGCTGTCATCGGAAATATTATACTGTCCGTCCATCGGGACGTTAAAATCGACACGAATCAAAACCTTTTTGCCTGTTACATCAATATCTCTGAGGCTTTTCACCCCACCCATCGTAACTATATTGCTAATCATCGTTTCGCCTTTGTTTTGGATTGTTTTGGCATTAAACACATTTTAAATATACTACACTTAAATTACTTATTATTGTTAATATATGTAAAGTTAATTTACACTATAAGTTATATACGAAAAGGTGGGAAATGAAAAAAGTTTTTTTAAATGAGTTATTTGAACGATTATTGGATCTAAAGAATAAAATGACATTAGATGTCGATCAAAAAAATGATAATGTTTCATTGCAAAATATGAAGTACTATCTCAACCTCCGAAAATACGATTTTTCAGCCTTGCAGGATGATTTAACCAAAGTGGGTCTCTCCTCATTCGGTCGTTCACAAGCGCACATGGAAGCGAGTATCAATGTAGCGCTTGAGATGCTCTCCCTCGCCCTCAAAAAAGAGCTTCATCCAGCCAAAATACATTTGAGCTATGAAGATTCACATGCCATGATGGATAAAAACAGCGAAATATTTTCGACATCCGCAGATAAAACCAAGATCATGATCACCGTCCCCTCGGTATATGATACAAAGTGGTTTCATAATCTTGCCCTCGAAGGGGTTCATCTTTTTCGGATCAATACCGCACATGATTCCCCAAAATCATGGAAAATGATGGCACAGGAGATTAAAAAGGCATCTTCTGAAGATACAAATTTAAAAATTTATGTTGACCTCGCGGGTCCGAAAATTCGTACAACCCTCAAAAAGTCTAAAAAATCAGGGAAACCGAAAAAAATAAAACTCTTTTGCGGCGATAAAGTCTTGATCCACTCCGCAACTTCATCGATATCCACTAAAGAGATAAAACACTGCGATGCGATTATAGGGTGCACGTTAGAGAATATTGGGAGTTTGGTGAGCGTTGGGGATAAAGTTTTTATCGATGATGGAAAAATCGAATTGGTTATCGACGAAATTTTGAACACCGATATACTTTGCACCCTCTTAACAGACAATAAGGAAGGGTCTAAATTTAAAGATGAAAAAGGGGTCAACTTTCCCAACAGCAACATTACCATACGTGCCATCTGTGATCATGATAAAAAGGTGTTGCCTCATATCTGTGAATATGCCGACATCATAGGTATCTCCTTCGCACAGACACCGGATGATATAGTTGATCTTATTGATGAGTTGGAACGTTTAGGGAAAAAAGGTTCCATTTCTATCGTTGCCAAAATCGAAACGAAAAAAGGGGTTGAAAATCTCCCTGCCATCCTAGAGGCACTCATCCAGTACGGAAATTCGGGGATCATGATCGCGCGGGGAGATTTAGCCATCGAAATCGGTTTTGAAAACTTGGCGTATATGCAAGAAGAGATACTCGACCTTTGTACTGCGGCGCATATGCCCGTCATTTTAGCAACTCAGGTACTGGAAAATAAGATGAAAACCAATATCCCCAGCCGTGCTGAAATTTCAGATGTCGTTTTTGCCCATAAAGCGGAGTGTGTCATGCTAAACAAAGGTGACTATGAAGTAGAAACCATCAAAACGCTAACTACCATTCTAAAACAGATGGATTTGGTTTTTCGCAAAAATAAATTGCTCTATAACCCAAGTTTTCAGTGGAAATAGCATTTTTGGTCATTATTGTTTAAATCAGTATAATTAAAATTATTATTGTTACACAAACAACAATATATCCGATACAATGTACTCATACATCTTAATCTAAAGAAGAATTAAGCCATGAGTGATAAAACTGCAATCAAGGGTATGGGATCGATTCTGCACACTCATGGAGTAGCCTTTCGCGTTTGGGCACCCCATGCACAACACGTGTCGCTTATCGGATCATTCAACGAATGGGACGCAACAAAGCACCCGATGAACTCTGAGGAAAATGGTTATTGGACCATAAATATCGCTGAAGCTCATGCGGGTGATGAGTATCTGTTTCACCTTTTTACGCAAAATGGAGAATTTAAACGGATCGATCCTTACGCCCGTGAAGTGACAAGTTCCATCGGGAATGCCATCGTTCACGATACACGTTTTGACTGGGAAGGGGACGAGTTTAATATCGTAGCGTGGAATGAACTCATCATCTATGAACTCCATATAGGGACATTTAATGATCAAGAAGAAACTCTCCATCAGGGTGAGTTTTCAGCGGTGTCTGCACGTCTGGAACATTTGAAAAAACTCGGTATCAATGCGATACAGATTATGCCGATAGGTGAGTTCGCAGGTGAGAGCTCATGGGGGTATAACCCTGCCCATATATTTTCGGTAGAGAGCGATTACGGCGGTCCGTTGGCGTTTAAACAGTTCGTCAAGCGTGCCCATCATGCGGGTATTGCGGTAATACTGGACGTTGTGTACAATCATCTGGGTCCCAGTGATCTTGATCTGTGGCAGTTTGACGGTTGGAGCGAAAACGGTCGTGGCGGTATTTATTTTTACAACGATGATCGCGCAATCACCCCGTGGGGAGAAACCAGACCCGATTATGGACGGGGAGAGGTTCGTCAGTATCTCTTGGATAATGCCATGATGTGGCTCGAAGAATATCATGTAGACGGAATCCGCTTCGACTGCACCCAGTTTATTCGTATGGTCAATGATTCTGATAAGCGCGATATTCCAGAGGGGTGGAGTCTGCTCCAATGGATCAATAGCCAGATTAGCCAAAAGTTTCCCTCTCGGGTCACTATCGCTGAGGATCTTCAAAACAATCGATGGATCACTAAAGAAGTCGGAGCGGGTGGAGCCGGATTCGCATCTCAGTGGGATGCCATGTTTGTCCACCCCATACGCCAAGCAGTGGTTGCCCCACAAGACGAGCAACGATCCCTCGATGCTATCCGTGATGCCATCTTATACCGTTATAACGATGATGCCTTTGATCGGGTTATCTACAGCGAGTCACATGACGAGGTTGCAAACGGTCATGCTCGTGTACCCCAAGAGATTAACCCAAATGACCCCAAAGGGTGGTACGCGCGGAAACGTTCGACATTGGCCGCTGCTATGGTCTTTACCTCCCCCGGTATCCCTATGATTTTTCAAGGTCAAGAGTTCCTAGAGGGGGGATGGTTTCGTGACACGGTTCCGGTTGATTGGGATCAATGTGCTGAGTTTCACGGGATCGTCCGCTTGTACCGAGATCTTATACGGCTGCGTTCCAATCGTGAGGGTTTCACACGCGGTTTATGCGGGCAGTTTACTCAGGTGTACCATCTGAATAATGAACACAAAGTGATTGCATATCATCGATGGGACAAGGGGGGCGTTGCGGATGATGTTGTGATCGTTGCAAATTTCTCGCAT
>NZ_DASUIQ010000082.1:0-6236 GCF_036279695.1 Sulfuricurvum sp. | reverse complement strand
AAAAGCCGCCGTGTGGGTGGAGCGACCTACCAAGTTCCAGTAGAAGTTCGTCCTGTACGCCAACTTTCTCTTGCTATCCGCTGGTTAACCGATGCGGCACGCAAACGTAACGAGCGCACTATGGCAGAGCGTTTGGCAAATGAGTTATCAGATGCTGCAAACGACAAAGGTTCAGCGTTCAAAAAGAAAGAAGATACTTACAAAATGGCTGAAGCGAATAAAGCGTTCGCTCACTATCGCTGGTAAGATATTCGTAACCCTTTGATAACCCTCTCGGGTTATCATTTTCCTATCCACTATAAACTCTATTAAGGGCTATTATCATGGCAAGATCCCATAAACTTGAAGACGTAAGAAACATCGGTATCGCCGCTCACATTGACGCGGGTAAAACGACAACAACTGAGCGTATCTTGTTCTACACCGGTGTATCACACAAAATCGGTGAAGTTCACGAAGGTGCTGCAACTATGGACTGGATGGAGCAAGAGCAAGAACGTGGTATTACCATTACTTCTGCTGCGACAACTTGTGAATGGTTGGGCAAACAAATCAACATCATCGACACTCCGGGCCACGTTGACTTCACGATTGAAGTTGAGCGTTCTATGCGTGTTCTTGACGGTGCCGTAGCGGTATTCTGTGCTGTTGGTGGGGTTCAACCACAATCAGAAACAGTATGGCGTCAAGCAAACCGTTACGGGGTTCCTCGTATGGTTTTCGTAAACAAAATGGACCGTATCGGTGCTGATTTCTATAACGTAGAAGATCAAATCCGTAACCGCCTCAAAGCAAACCCGGTACCTATCCAACTTCCGATCGGTGCAGAAGACAGCTTCAAAGGGATCATCGATCTCGTAAAAATGAAAGCGATCCTTTGGGATGACGATGCTGCGATGGGTTCTAACTATCGTGAAGAAGAGATTCCTGCTGATTTGATGGACAAAGCGGTTGATTATCGCGGACGTATGATGGAAGCGGCAGCTGAAGGCGACGATACTTTGATGGAGAAATTCTTCGAAGAGGGTGAACTTTCAAACGAAGAGATTATGCGCGGTATCAAAGCAGGTTGTTTGAAAATGGAAATTATTCCAATGACATGCGGAACAGCGTTCAAAAACAAAGGGGTACAAACTCTTCTTGACGCGGTTGTTGACTATCTTCCATCTCCGTTGGAAGTTGCGGCGATCAAAGGGACTAAAGAGGACGACGAAGAGGTAGAAGTAGAAGTTGAATCACGTGATGATCAACCGTTTGCCGGTCTTGCGTTCAAAATTATGACCGACCCGTTCGTAGGACAATTGACATTCGTACGTATGTACCGCGGTGTTCTTGAGTCTGGTTCATACGCGATCAATACCATCAAAGGTAAAAAAGAGCGTATCGGACGTATCGTTAAAATGCACGCTAACAAACGTGAAGAGATTAAAGCACTTTACGCAGGTGAAATCGGTGCGGTTGTAGGTCTTAAAGATACAACTACCGGAGATACTTTGTGTTCTGAAGACGATCGTATCGTTCTCGAGCGTATGCACTTCCCTGAGCCGGTTATCTCGGTTGCGGTTGAGCCTAAAACAAAAGCGGACCAAGAAAAAATGGGTATCGCTCTTGCGAAATTGGCAGCGGAAGATCCGTCTTTCCGTGTTCACACAGACGAAGAGACAGGTCAAACGATCATCAGCGGTATGGGTGAGCTTCACCTAGAGATCCTTGTTGACCGTATGTTCCGTGAGTTTAAAGTCGAAGCGGAAGTGGGTGCACCTCAAGTTGCATACCGTGAGTCTATCCGTAACGAAGTTAACCAAGAGTACAAATACGCGAAACAATCAGGTGGACGCGGACAATTCGGTCACATCTATATCCGTGTTAAACCGGGCGAACCTGGAACAGGTTATACTTTCCACAACGAAATCAAAGGTGGGGTTATTCCTAAAGAATATATCCCTGCAGTTGAAAAAGGGTGTAAAGAAGCGATGCAAAAAGGGGTTCTCGCGGGTTATCCGATCGAGGATATCGAAGTTGCATTGTATGACGGTTCATACCATGAGGTTGACTCCTCTGAGATGGCGTTTAAACTTGCTGCATCTATGGGTTTCAAAGAAGCTGCGCGTAAAGCGAATCCGGCTATCCTTGAGCCTATGATGAAAGTTGAAGTTGAAGTTCCTGAAAACTTCATGGGTGACGTTATCGGTGACCTTAACCGCCGTCGCGGACAAGTTAACAACATGGGTGACCGTTCAGGTAACAAAATTGTTGACGCGTTCGTACCATTGTCTGAAATGTTCGGTTACTCAACTGACCTTCGTTCAGCAACTCAAGGACGTGCAAGTTACTCTATGGAATTCGATCACTACGAAGAAGTTCCACGTAACGTTGCTGAAGAGATCATCAAAAAGCGTAACAGCTAAGAGATTTCCTCTCCTCTGCCCTTCGGGGCATTTTTCTTTTTTACTCTTCTAAATTCTTATTCGCAAATTCCCAATTCAACAGATGACCAATCACTTTGTCCACATACTCCGCTCGGGCATTTTTGTAATCGAGATAATAGGCATGTTCCCACACATCAATACACAGTAGCGGCATTAAACCCTGAGCAATGGGTGTATCGGCATTGGAGGTTTTGAGAATACTCAGCTTCCCTTTTTCCTGAATTAGCCAAGCCCATCCGCTGCCGAATTGTCCCAATGCCGCTTCTTTGAATAACTTCGTAAAATTCTCATAGCTCCCGAACGATTCATCGATCATCGATGCGATAGCTCCGTTTGGAACACCGCCGCCGTTTGGGGAAAGCGAATTCCAATAAAAGGTGTGATTCCATACCTGCGCCGCATTATTGAAAACGGAAGACTTCGTTGCATCGTCTGCCGTGAGGAGGATCAGCATCTCGAGTGATTTGCTTTCCAGTGCGGTATCTTTGATCAGATTATTGAGATTGACTACATAGGTGTTGTGATGTTTACCGTAATGGTACTCTAGAGTTAGAGCACTGATATAGGGTTCAAGTGCAGTATTTTCATAAGGGAGTGGAGGTAAGGTAATAGCCATAATAAACTCCTTGAGCGGATGTGGGAACATTATAGGACAGATATTACTTATACAAGTGTAAAATTTTTGAGTAATAAAGCGCTATAATGAAAGGATGAAGAAATTAGCTGAACTCTTTTTACTATTCAGTATATTTATTTGTGCATTGAATGCCAAGGAAACGGTGCAAATAGGGGTATTGGCACATAAAAATTATGAGTCTACCCACATGATGTGGGATCCCACAGCCGAATATCTGAATACGAAAATCCCAGAGTACGATTTTCACATAATCCCGCTCCGTTTTGAAGAGTTTCTCCCCTATCTGCGAGATAAAAAGATTGATTTTGTCATCACCAATTCGGCGTATTATGTTGATCTGGAAAGCAGTTTCGGTATTTCAAGAATTGCGACACTGAAAAATAAAGATTTTAACGGAAAAGCGCAAACCGAATTTGGCGGTGTCATATTCAAGCGTGCTTCCAATACGACTATACAGAGTGTCGAAGATTTAAAAAACAAGAAATTCGCGGCGGTTGATCCTGAATCGTTCGGCGGATGGATCATGGCGTTGCGGGAACTCAAAGAGCTGGGAATACGTGATAAGGATTTAAAAACGACATTCTACGGCACCCATGAATCGGCTGTATTCGCTGTTTTGGACGGTAAAGCGGATGCGGGGACGGTTCGAACTGATACGTTAGAGCGAATGGCGGCGGAGGGGAAAATCAACATAAACGATTTCACCCTTTTGGAGCAAAAAAATTACCCCGATTTCTTTTATCAAACCAGTACACGTCTCTATCCTGAATGGCCGATAGCGACGACAAAACATACCTCAAACGCTATGGCTGAGAAGGTAGCGGTAGCGCTTATCTCGATGCCGCAGCACTCCGAAGCGGCTGAAGCATCAAAGAGTATGGGGTGGACGATTCCTCTGGATTATCAAAGCATACATGAATGCCTAAAAGAGCTTGAGATGGGACCGTACAAGCATTTTAGAGAGGATGCGTTTATCTCTTTTGTCAAGCAGTATTGGTACTATGGCGTTATCGCATTATTGGTGTTGTTTTTATCACAAATTATCGTGTTGTATATAGCTCGGATCAATGCCAAATTGCGTGATACGCAGCGAGAGTTGGAAATACTGAACGATTCGTTAGAAGAAAAAATACGAGAAAAAACAGAGCACCTTTATAACGAAAGTGTAAAACTCGAAGAGGCGTATTTGAACGAAAAGTATCTCAGAAGTATTTTACGGACGGTTGCCGATGTCAATCAGATGCTGATTACTACAAGATCAAAATATGAGCTGATCGATAAAGCGACACTGTGTCTTAGCTCGAATGAATCGTTTAAAAGGGCAAAAATTTCTCTTATCGAGGAGGGGGAACTAAGGGTCGCCGCCGCATACGGAATCGGAGAAGATAAAACGATAACATGGATAGAACGCAAGGCGCATGAAGAGAAGAAAAATCTCATGATCACCGATTTGGATGATGCACGGATGAGTCCAGAGTGCAGAGAAAATATTGCCTCTCACGGGATCAAAGCAATCTATGCATTACCGTTGAAAAGCAGTACCTTTAGCGATGAAGTAATCGGTGTATTGACGATTTGTACGGGGCGGGAAAACGGGTTCAATATTGAAGAGCAAAAAATGATCGAAGAGCTCTCCGGAGACATCGGGTTTGCGTTGAATTCGTTCGCACAGCAAAAACACATCAATGAACTGTATGATGAACGGCTGGAGAGTTACGAAAGCTTTATCGATGCCATGGTCAATATGATCGAGCAGCGTGATACCTATACGGCGGGGCACACGGTACGGGTATCACACTATGCCGAACTGATCGCCAGAGAGATGGAACTGAGTGAAAAAGAGATCCAGTTGTTGGTAGAGTCGGCGAAACTGCATGACATCGGCAAGGTGGTTACCCCCGATTCGATATTGCTCAAACCCGGTAAACTGAGCAATTTGGAATATGAACTTATCAAAGAACATGCGAAAGCGGGGTATGAAGTCCTCTCCAATGTCCATCTCTATAAAGAGCTTGCTGATATTATGATCGATCACCATGAGCGCTATGACGGCAGCGGCTATCCCTACGGTAAAAAAGGGGGAGAAATCTCACTTTTGGGGCATATTATGGCGGTTGCCGATTCGTTCGATGCGATGACGACCAATCGGATATACAAACCGCGTAAAGAGGTCAAAGAGTCGTTGATCGAACTGAGCGAGTTGAGCGGGACATGGTACCATCCTGCGGTTGTCAACGCAGCGATCAAAGTGCTCGCCGATGTTTCGATTGATACGACGATCAATCAGATAGGGCATACTCCTCTTGAAGAAGAGCGGTTGAGTTATTTTTTCAAAGATCGTCTTACTAAGCTTTATAATGAAGACTATTTTATGATGGTGATCAACGGCCGTTCCCGCCACAGCAAACCGAAGAAATTTACGGTGATTTCATTGATCGATTTTCACCGCTACAACAAAGCCTTCGGATGGGAGCGTGGGAACACGATGATCGCTGATTTTGCCGATTTTTTAATGCAGAAACTTCCCGAGCGGCTCATGTTTAGAGTCTGGGGAGACCGTTTTGTGATCGCCGATTATGAGGGGAATTTGGATGAGGTGCTGTCTGAGTCACCGTTAGTGGAAGCGGGGATTAAAACAGCTATCAAAGAGATAGCGTCGACTGCCGATAATTTAGAGGGGATGTTGCGCGATAAGGTGATTTAACAAGCGCTCCAAGAGCTTTCGATCAACAACCGCTCATCGCTGTAAATCCGTCCGACAAACGCATCGCCGATTTGGTACGTTGATACCCCTTTGGGGGTTCCGCTCATGATTACATCGCCATCCTCGAAGCTCATAAACGATTTGATCTCCTCTATCATCTCCAGCGGTTTGTAGATCATCAGCTCATAGGTTGCTTCTTGTGTCAATACGCTATTGATATGAAGTGTCATCCGTAATGATTCCAACGGCGCTGTGAGAGGGACAAAGTTGCCTAAAACGGCAGATCCGTCAAACCCTTTGGCTCTCTCCCACGGAAGCCCTTTGGCTTTGAGATGATTTTGGATTTCCGCTTTGGTGAGGTCAAGTCCGAATCCGATACCGGCAATTTGGCCGCCCATTATCAAAAAACAGATTTCCCCCTCAAAGCGGGTATCGGGAGAAATAAATCGCAGAGTATCGGTAATGG
>NZ_DASUIQ010000081.1:0-20899 GCF_036279695.1 Sulfuricurvum sp. | reverse complement strand
CGTGCATTAACAGATCCTCGGGAGTAGTTCACCGTTTGGGGTCTCTAAAAATCGAGACGTCCCCCACGGGCTTTTCAATATCACTTTTTTAGGGTATTTTTGAGTTACCTCTCCCACCACGGATGCCATCGCGCACACCTCAAAGCCTCCCAGTATCTCTAAGGCTTTTGCGGCGGAATCTTTGTGGATCGCCATCACAAACGTCCCCTCATTGGCGAGTGCTGTCGCTTCGAAACCCAGCATTTCGCAGATCCCTTTGACCTCATCGCTCACGGGGATTTTTTCCTCTTCTACTTCGATACACACGTTCGACTGTCTCGCCCATTCGTTAAGCACCGCCGCAACCCCTCCGCGGGTCGCGTCGCGCATCGCCGTGATCTCCACCCCAGCATCCAGAAGCGCTTTGACCTGCGGGTAGAGCGAGTTGCAGTCGGAGCGGAGCGTACTGCTCATCTCGATCCCCTCGCGTGCGGCAAAAATCGTTGCCCCGTGGCATCCGATGTCGCGGTTGATGAGGATGACGTCCTCTTCGCTCACGTTGTTCGAGCTGATCCCCGCTTGGACGATTTCACCCAGACCTGTGGTGTTGATGAATATCTTATCCACGCTCCCCTTGGGCACGACCTTCGTATCGCCGCTCACAACCACCGCACCGTTGATCGCTAACTCGCTTCTCATGCTCTCAACGATCCGCTCCAGCGATTCAACTTCAAACCCCTCTTCGATGATGACACTGCACGTCAAATACTTCGGCTGCGCCCCCATCATCGCCAGATCATTACACGTACCGCATACCGCGAGCTTACCGATGTCCGCCCCCGCAAAAAAGAGGGGACTCACCGTAAAACTGTCCGTCGTCATCGCCAGATTCCCGATCACCGCCGCATCTTCACTGCGCTCTAAAATCTCGTTTTTAAAAGCTTTGTAAAATACTTTTTTGATCAGCTCGTTGTTCTCTTCGCCACCGTTGCCTTGGGCTAATGTGATTGTTTTATTCATACCAAATTCCCATACTTATAATACGCCGAACACGCCCCCTCGGAGCTGACCATACAGCTTCCCACAGGGCTGCTCGGTTTACACGCGGTACCAAAGATACTACACTGCGGCGGAGAGGCTTTCCCTTTGAGGATGTCACCGCAAATGCAGAGTTTGTGATCGTTGATCTCCTCTTTCGGCAATATCGCATCGTAAATCTTCTCGGCGTTGTAACGATCATACTCGCTCCGCAGACCCATCCCGCTTTGGGGAATGTCCCCCAAACCGCGCCATCGAAAGTCTACCTTGTGGAAATATTTGTCGATTAACGCCTGTGCTTTTAGGTTCCCATCTCGTGTCACGGCACGGTTGTACTCCACTTCGAGTTCACATCGTCCCTCGATGAACTGTTTGACGATCATGCTGATCGACTGCATCACGTCCACCGGCTCGAATCCGCTCACAACAACGGGTTTGCCCCAATCGCGCGGAAACTCTTCGTAGATTTTGCTTCCGCTGATAACGCTGACGTGGGAAGGTCCTAAAAACGCATCGATGATACACGATTCATCGCTGATGAGGGCGCGCATCGGTTCGGGTACAGTGACGTGGTTGACGTGCAAGAGGATATTTTTGACATCTTGGCGGATCACCGTGTCCAAAAGGGCAGCAGTCATCGGGGTCGTCGTCTCAAATCCGATGGCAAAGAAGATCACCGTTTTATCGGGGTTCTCTTGGGCGATCTTCAAACAATCCAGAGGCGAATAGACGAACCGTACATCCGCCCCCTTGCTTCGCGCATCTTGGAGGCTTCCGTTGCTTCCGGGGACTTTGATCATATCCCCCAGCGTCACCAAAATAACGTTCTCTTGCATACTCAACACATAGGCATGATCGATCCGCTCTTTGGGCATGATGCACACGGGGCATCCCGGTCCGTGGACGAAATGGATGTTGGAGGGGAGCAGTTGCAACACACCGTATTTCATGATGGTGTGGGTATGTCCGCCGCATACCTCCATGATATTGATCGGGTGAGTCAGTTTTTGGGCATCTGTGGCGATGATCTTCGCGTATGCTTTTATCGTGTCCGCATCTCGAAAATCATCATAGAGATTTTTAAGTTCCAAGCCCATCTCAGGCTCCGCCGTTCGGACAGTTATCACTCTCTGCTATCGCGGCTAGTCGCTCCTGCTCATCCATAACGTCCAGTATCTCTTTGTAAACCCTCAGCGATTCGAGGGCATCTTCCTCATCGATTTTATTCATGATAAATCCGATATGAAGGAGTACATAATCGCCGATTTGAACGGAACCCTCTTCCATCAAATCCAGCCCTGCATTACGCTGAACACCCATCGTATCGACAGTTGCGATATTGTTTTCCGTGTCGATACTGACTACTTTTGAGGGGATTGATAAACACATATTAATTTCTCATCTTTCGTTTAAATTCGATCCAATCAATCACATTCATGATGGAGGCTTCGTCGTTGATGTTTACTTCCAAAATATCGACGTTCGGTTTGATCTTTCTCGCTTCGGCTTTCTCCCGCTCGATGTCGTATTTAAAATACGGCAACAGATCGGTTTTGGTGATAAGAATCAGATCGGCGGCACGGAACATCACCGGATATTTGGCGATCTTGTCTTCCCCCTCAGGGATCGAAACAAGGACGATGTTGAGATGCGATCCCACATCGTAGCTCGCAGGGCAGACGAGGTTCCCGACATTTTCGATAAAGCAGACATCCAGTGGTGCCAACGGCAAATCATGTAACCCTTTGTGTACCATAAACGCGTCCAGATGACATGCACTCCCCGTCTGAATCTGTACGGCGTTAATCCCTACTGCGGTGAGACGATCCGCATCACGCGACGTCTCTAAATCTCCCTCGATTACACCGTATTTAAACGGTGCCAAAGCCGCCATTTTCTCTAAGAGAGTCGTTTTACCGCTCCCCGGTGAGCTCATCAAGTTGATCGCCAATACCCCGTGCTCGTTAAAATGTTCACGGTTGTGGTGTGCCTCTTGGTCATTTTTATCCAAAATCTTTTTAATGACGGAGATCGTTTTAGCATCATTGAGCTGAGGGTTATGGTGCAATGTCTCATGCGCCGCTTGATGGGTATGAGAGTGCTCATCCTCTCCGTGATGGTGATGATGATGCCCCCCTTCGTGAGGATGTTCAAGCTCATCATGCTCATGATCATGAACGTGGGTATATTCTCGTCCGAATTCATCGACATGAGTATGTCCGTGCTGGTGGTTATTGGTAGTAATCGAACATCCGCAATCTTTACACATTATTATTTCCTTTTTTGTTTGTTTTAAATTATCAATCCCGCTCGGGTGAGGAGATCGATTTCATACGCATTTTCACTGGTTCCATCGTATAGGATTTTACCTTTTTCATCCAAAATGACGACACGCTCACCCAATCTCGGTGCGATAGCCAAGTTGTGCGTCGCCGTAATCGTCGTGATGGGGAGTGCGGCGATAATGTCGAGAAATTTGGCGGTACTGGCAGGGTCAAGCGCGCTGGTCGGCTCATCCAGCAGTAGCACTTTCGGCGAGAGCGACATGACGCACGCCAAAGCCAATTTTTGTTTCTGTCCGCCGCTGAGTTTGAAAGGGACGTTTTTCAGATGCGGTGTCAATCCGAACAGCTCGGCATAGTTGCGTACCCGTGCATCGACATCGTCAAACTCCAGTTGACGGGCACCGAAAGCGATCTCATCATAGACGCTCGGATTAAAGAGCATCGCATCGATGTTTTGAAACACCAGTCCGACGTTGCGGCGAAAATATTCATTGGTTTGCTTCTGTTTCAACGCACTTTTACTCAGTAAGTTTCCCTCAAACAAGAGCTCACCGCTATCAGGGTATTCCAAGCCGTTGAGGAGTTTTAGCAGGGTGCTTTTCCCGCTCCCGTTAACCCCTAAAAGAACCACTTTTTCCCCTGCACCGATATGGAGGTTCAGGTTTTCAAAAACGGTATTATCCTCTCTTTTGAGAGTGACGTTTCGGATGTCAAACATGAAAACCTCTCGATTTCATCGCTTCGAAATTCTCTTTTCCTTCTCGGATATTTTTATCCAAAAATCCCGCGATGGCAGAACCCAAATACCCGTATATCTGCTGTCGAGACGGTTTTCGCAGTGTTCGTGATTTCAACGCATCGGTGTAATCGGCGAACGAACGCTGCATATTCATAATTTTCGAGACGCTCAAAACCAGTAAAAAACTCAAATCTTTGGAAAACGCGACCGCCTCATAGATATTGACTCTGGAGGTAAAAAGGAGCGTCAGAAAGATCATATCAAACGAGCGCAAATTAACCGTCACAAAATAGTGCCAAAACGACTCATCTCTCAAATAAAGGGTAAAAGAATAGCTCAACGTGATAAACAATGAAAAAAGTGCCACCAAGATAAAGGATCGGCGGGCAATCGAAAGTACCGATTTACCCGACATGATCATTTGCAAAGCAAGGACGATCAAGAGCGGCTCATAACTCTTGAGAGTCGATATAGCTATCAAAGCACCGATATAGAGGAGAAAATAGGTTTTAGCTGGCACGTTTACTCAACTTTTTGATACCTATCATCACGGCAAAGATCAAACCCGCACCGAGCGCCGCACTGATCCATGTCGACATCAAAGCGCTCACACCGCTGATTTCATAATCGGGTATGATCGCCGAAATCAAAGGTTTTGTAGTTTCGATCGATTGGGGCACGTAGCCTATCATCGAGCGGATCTCATCCACGCTCCACTCACCCCATGCAGGTCCTTCGGCGATTAACCCCAGCGGAGTTAAAGCGATCACAACGAGGATAAAAATCACTAAATATTTCCCGTTTTGACTCATACCGTAGCTCCTTTGGCGGTGCTTTGATTTTTGATTTTTTCGACAAAACCCATCACCAACATCGTCGCAAATCCCTCTACCACTCCGAAAACAAGGAGGTGAGAACCGACAACGGCGGGGAGTGTGACATTAAGACCGAACGGAAAATAGATCGGATGTCCTAGAGCATCAACACCCAACAGAGGCTGAACCCCCAAAGCCACGGCAACCACAACGGACGCGGCAACGATACCGCTCCACCCTGCTAAAAACAGCACAAGATTGTTATTCACTCTATTATGGAGCAGTTTGTGGACGTAAAACGCGCTAAAGGAAGCGACAAATCCCATCGCCAAAGAGTTGATGGCAAAGACGCTGAGACCTCCGTCACCGAAAATAAGCGCCTGAATAAAGAGCGTCAACGATAGACAAAACGCCGCCACCCAAGGACCGAACAATATCGCCAAAATAGCCGCTCCGATAGCGTGCCCGCTGGTTCCTCCAGGAATGGGGATATTGAACATCATGATGACAAACGAAAATGCCGTTAATGACGATAAAAATGCATAAGACTCATCATTGATCGCCTCTTTGGTTTTTTTCCACGCTACAATCAACAAAGGGATCGCCGCAACCGTTGCAGGTATATAGGTAGAGGGGGATATGAATCCGTCCGGTATATGCATCTAAACACCTCTATGAATAGTTATTCAGTATAGTGGTAATTATAGAAGATTTATCTATAAAGAAGTTGAAAAAAAGTATTTCTTAGTTATTTTTAGGACAAACATCTTAGAAAATACTCACCGTACCCTTTAGAGTTTACGCGCAACGCTTCCCTGCGGATGGTTATACCAGCCCGGATCGGAGTAATCCCCTTTAGGTTGATTAGCGCGGACTTTGACAAGGGTGAACATCCCCCCCATCTCGATAGGTCCGAATGGCCCTTGACCGCTCATCATCGGCAATGTATTCTCCGGCAACGCCATCCCCATCTCTGCCATATCCTGCATCTCTGCCATCCCGTTTTTCCCCATCGGCATATACATATACTCCGGCATCAAATCGCTGATTTTTTCGGTGAGGTCGTCTTGTTTCACCCCAAGCATATTGGGGACACTGTGTCCCATCGGACCCATCGTGTGGTGTGATTTGTGGCAGTGAAACGACCAATCCCCCTCTTGGGTTGCGACAAACTCAAATGCTCTCACTTGCCCCACTCCGATATCTATGGTCACTTCCGGCCACCTTGCATTTTTAGGAACCCATCCCCCGTCGGTACAGGTCACCTCAAAAGGATGACCGTGCATGTGGATCGGATGATTGGTCATGGTGAGATTCCCGACACGGATACGGACACGATCACCAACACGAACATTCATAGAATCAATCCCCGGAAAAACACGGCTGTTGAAACTCCAGAGATTAAATTCGGTCATGGTCGAAGGGTTAGGAGTATAGGTTCCCGGTGCTACGTCGTAACTGGAGAGGAGAAAACAAAAATCGCGATCCACCCGATGCTCTTTCGGTTTTTTCGGATGGATGATAAACATCCCCATCATCCCCATCGCCATCTGTACCATCTCATCGGCATGCGGGTGATACATAAACGTTCCGCTCTGAACAAGGGTAAACTCATACACATAGGTTTCACCCGGAGAAATAGCACTCTGAGTCAAGCCGCCGACACCGTCCATCCCGTTGGGGAGAATCAGTCCGTGCCAATGGATCGTCGTATGTTCGGGGAGCTTGTTAGTGACGATCAGCCGTACCCGATCCCCCTCCACCGCTTCGATCGTCGGTCCAGGACTCGTCCCGTTGTATCCCCAGCAGTTCACCACCATACCGGGGGCAAATTCCCGTACTACCGGTTCGGCGATAATGTGAAATTCCTTAACCCCCTCTTTCATCTCATAAGGGAGGCTCCAGCCGTTGAGGGTAACGACGGGATTGTAGTTTTTCCCCTCTTGGGGGGTGATAATCGTAGCGGGAGAGAGAACCCTTTTAGGATTATTTACGAAGGTGAGCTGGCGCTTTTTCCCTCCATGTGCAGTATGGTCATGTTCGGATGCTTTGAGATTGGAACTTAGTGCTGCAGATGCGATCAGTGCCGCACCCAACCCTAAAAAATCACGTCTATCTTTGTGTTGCATTGTTCTCTCCCCCCAGAGTGTAGATCAAATCGGCTTGTGCTTTTTGGTATTCACCGATCGCTTTTAGCGACTCTATTTTTGTATCTCGGTAGCGGCGCTGATCGAAGAGAAGCTCATAAATACCGTCCAGCATACCGTTATAATAGAGCTGTGTCTGCTCCAAAATATCGCGATTGATCGCTATGGAGTCTTGATACTCACTTGCCATCTCGTAGTTATAGCGTGCCGTAGCGTAAGCTTCACGAACTTCGGATCGGATGTTGACCGCCAAGCTGACTAAATTCTGCACACTTTGGTTATACAGAGACTGGGTACGGCTCAAACGCCCCTGCCCCATATCAAAAATCGGTATGGGAATTTTCACCCCGATAGTGTTGATACGGCTCTCACCGGTGCTTTTTTCGCTTCCGAGTTCTACGCTAACCTCATCCAAAAGAGCGGTTTTTTCACTATACCCCGCCTCTTTTGCCGCATATTCGACCCTTTTTTGCGCTGAGGCAAAATCAAGACGATGCTCTAGTGCGATACGTTCCAAAGCACCGTTTTCTCGGGGCTGATTTCCGAGAGTGATCGGCTCTTTGGAGAGGGTGTAGTAGGTTTGTTCCCCATAAATCCCTAAGAGTTTATTGAGAGCTTCGCGCGCGATTGCACTCTCTCGGTTGAGACGGATCGATTCAAGCCGTGCATGGGCGTATTCGTCTTGGATTTTCAATACATCACGCTTCGATAAGTTCCCCGCAGTGTATTGACGCGTCGCCAACTGCAACGATACTTCGTGCGATTTGAGGACATCGTCATTCAGCCGAACCGATTCTTCCGCCACCCGTGCATCGATATATCGTTTTTTCGCATCCCGAAGCGTTTGTAGCACCGCATCACCGACACTCAGTTTCGTCTCTTCGAGCGCCAATCCTCCGAGTTCCCTGCGCAGTGGAATCCACAGCAGATCTAAAAAAGCGAGCTCCAGAGTCACTCCCGATTGACGGATACCGCCGCCACGCCCGATGGAATAACCGAGCAACGGATTACTCATTAACCCCGCTTGGACAAGATCGCTTTGGGAAATTCCGATTTGCTCATACGTTTGCTGTAAAGCGCGATTGTTGATGAGGGTTATCCGAACGGCATTCTCTTCACTGAGCGGCTCTTTTAACAACCTCTCCACCTCAGAGCGAACTGCTTCTTCCTCTTTTGCGGATTTGATCCACGTCAACTCTCCCGAGCCTTTGGAAGAGGTCATCAGATTCATCGAATCAAATACGTCGCTTTGAGAGAGGGTCGAACAACCGGAGAAAAGTATCGCTGCTGCGAATGAAAAAACGACAACTTTTCTCATTGTTTTCCCCCCGGACGGGTCGTATTTTGATCACGTTCCTGAACACGGGATTCTTCACGAAGATCAATCGGAGGTTTTAGGGGAACATACACGCTCTTCCCTTCTGCACCATCCGCTGAAACTGGCGACTTAGCCCCTTGATCTGCACTGAGAGAAAGCGCTATCGATATGAGGAGAAAAGCCCCGTATTTCATTGTTTTTTCATCCGTACTATGACATTTTTTCCGTCTTTTTGGATAAATTCAAAATCGACTCGATCCCCGACTGACAACGGATGGGTCAACTCATGATCGATAACGTCAAAGGGCATGACCATTGATGACCATCGCAGCTCTGGAATGGGATTATGAAAAATACGGACGCTTTCATGATTATCGGCGATTGCTTTGATCGTTCCGCTGGCATGGATCGTATTCTCAGATACTGCGGTACTTTTCGGATGGGAATGATTTTCACCCATATCCATCCCCCATACCATAGGAGTAACAATTACTAAACCGACACATACGGCGCTCAAAAATTTCGATTTCATAGACTCTCCTTTTTCTCTTATAAGAGCAGTATATCACTGAAGTGAACTAGATCCTTTAATCTAATAATAACGGTGTTAACAACCTCTCATTCGCTCATAAGCTATAATTGCACATCTATTTTACTCAAAGGTCTCTATTGCGTTCTCTCCTCTTCCTCTGTATCTCCACCTCCTTGTTTGCGCTCGTCACCATCGCTCCCGTCGACATCGGTTCAAAACCGGGTTTAAGCGGTAACGTTTCGGGATCACTCAGTTCCAAAAGCGGCAATACCGAAAAAGATGACTATTCTCTGGGATTGCAAGTACAGTACGATCAAGGGATCGACTATGTCACGTGGGGGAGATTTACCTATGATTATGCCAAATCCAACGGGACGAAAAATGAAGACAAGCTCTATGCCCATATCCGATACATCCATGCCATCGATGAACAAAAAGCGTGGATCTGGGAACTATTCCTCCAAAGCGAGCAGGACAAATTCAAAGATATTAATGAGCGTTCACTCCTAGGTGCGGGAGCTCGCTGGCGCTTTCTCAATTCCGATGAGTGGGGAAAAGGGTATGCGGGTGCGGGTGCGATGCTAGAGAAAATCGATTATACCCATCCGCAAATCAATCCGAATGAAAATAATAGCCGCCTTAACAGCTACCTTGCATGGACTCAGACTTTCACCAACACCACAAAACTTAGCTTTGTAGGCTATTTTCAACCGAAATTTGACGACACCTCGGATTATGTCTCGCTACAGACACTGGAGCTGATCGTGCCTATATACGGAAAATTAAACCTCTCTCTTACCGCAAAATACGGCTATGACAGTTGCCCTCCCGTGAATGTCAAAAAATCAGATAGCGCTTATCTCACCTCGCTGCTTTGGACATTTTAACGACGACGTACTTTTTGCTACAATGTCCCTTATGAACGAAACGCTTCACTGTATCTACTGCTCATCGCCCCTCTACCAGCTCAGCGATGGGATGGTCAAATGCTCCGTCTGCAAAAAAAAATACAGCCCTCAACGCATCCGTCAGATTCAAACATTGATCAAAACGTTCAGTGACGATGAAAATGCCCTCTCTGCCTCCAAATCTCTCAATCTCAGTTATGGAAGTGTGTTGAAGTATTATCAAAAATTTCGCCATTTATGTGCCGAATACTGCGAAGAACAGTACCATCTGCACCGTAGCCCCGACTCACAGTATGAAGAATACCTCTACATCGAAAAGTCCAAACGGCACGATAAAACGGCTATTTTTGATTCTCATAATTTTTTGACTTTTAGTTATGGAGAGAGAGTTTATACCCTTCTCATGCCATCACTGGGAATGTATAAACAGCAATTTATCGAAGACAATCTCGAAGAGGTCTATCATAAAGAGTTTTCCAAATTTATGCGTACCAGTAAAATCATCAAAATTTCCGAACACGACAATGCTATCACGAAATTTTGGCACTATTTTGAGCACTCTATTACTGTTTTTAAAGGGGTCAGTGCCGAGCATTTTCCCTACTACCTCAAAGAGGTGGAGTTTAAGTTCAATACACCCCTAGAGGAGCGTTCAGCGATTTTAGAAGAACTTTATTTTCATACGCCTCAATAATTATCGTAATTCTGTCTGCATTCGAGCGATACCTAGTCGATATTATCAAATAAAATTTAAAAAACAAATGATTTGACAAGAGTAATGTCCCCTATTTTGCGGAGCGGGATCGTAAAGGTTTCCCGTTTTTCGTTCACAGTATTTTCATAAAAAATGAGGGTAACTTGTGCCGTCACTATCGGTTTTTCCAGTTTTGTGGAATCAAAGTTATACCCCTCACTCGCACTATAATTTCCCCAATAGTTGATATAGACATGATACGCACCGCGCATAGGTGTAATAGAGGTAAACATCTCCGGTCCCGGACCATCCACGCTATCACCATCTAGCCCTCCCCCTTCGCGCAGAGGAGGATTTCCATAAAAAGAGTGTTGACCATCGGGGGTGATAATATGCATGTCGATTTCCGTTTCAGGAGAGTCCCATGTGCACACGATACGAAGTTTTGCGGCTGCTTTATTGGGATTGGCTTCGTAGAATTGAACTTTTTTCCCGTGTTGAGCACTCACCTCTATACTGTTTGAACCCGCACCAAAAGCATAAAAACGGCTATAGTTTCCGTTTTCGTCGGTATTGAGTGACATGGGAGTTCCATTGACGATCAACAGCGGTTTTCTCTCCTTGGTACTTTTGATCGCCCCTTTGATCATTGTCCGATATTTTTGGTTACCGCGCTCAATCGGCGGCGTAGGGTATGAGACATTAACGCGTTCGCTCTTATCGGTTAATCCCGCGTAGTTCCAGCCTCCGCTTGGAGTTTGAATGATCGCATCCTCTGCATACAGCGAGAGAGTGATCAAGGCTAGAAAAATGATTTTTTTAGAGAGCATACTACCTCATTAAAATATGGGAATTAGGGATAACTAAACGAACTGACCAGTGTTAGCTCACCCGATTTGCGCATTGGGACGGAAAAAAACTCTTTTTTCTCATGGAGCGTCCCCTCTTGCGTAATGATCGTTAGTTGCGCGGTGGTAAGGTCTTGCTGATTGTCACCCGCCCCATAATAGTTGACATAGATATGATACACACCGCTTGGCGGGGTCGGATTGGCATAAATCTCCGGTCCATAACCGTTTGTCACGTCAACATCCAGCGCTCCGCCGTTTCGTACGACACGATTGCCATAATAGGTGTGTTGTCCATCGGGTGATACGACATGCAAGTCCAAATCGGTACCGTCGCTATCCCACGAGAGAACTACCCGCAGACGGGATTGGAGTTTATCCGGATTATTATCATAAAACTGTACCTGATTTCGAGTTTTTCCATCGCGCACCTCAATGCTGTTAGAGCCGGAACCGAAAGAGTACGGGCGCGAAAATTTTCCCCCCTCATCGACACTCATAGGCATGACGACACCATTGACGATCAGTGTTGATGGCTTTGTTTTGGTGTGATTTTTTATAACCCCTTGGATAAGCGCTTTTTGGTTTTGACCGACAGAGTTAACCGAGGATGCGGGATAATTGACCTGTTGCAAAAATCCTTCCTCCTCTGCGGTACTCTTTTTCCACCCTCCATAAGGGTGATCGAACGTAATGCTCTGTTCCGCCGCTAACGACGTAGCCAGAATCAAACAATAACGGATAAAATACTTCACTGGTTTTCTCCTATGAGGGTTTGAGCGAGATGTTCGACATACGCTTCATCCGATCCATTGGGATGAAAACGAAAAGCAAGATGGATGTATTCATGAGCTAATGTCATTTTATCATTCAAGGTATTCCCTCCGCGTGTATAAATGCGTAAACTTTTTTGATCGCTATAGGGGTGTCCGTTGGGGAGGAAACAGATGTTGGGCAGTACCTCAAGCGGCTCGTACCCATCTTCTCGCGAGAGGGTACGGTTCCATTTCACAATCGAGTTTTTGAGCCATTTTTCAGATTCAAAAAGGCGGGTACACGCACTGCGCTGATCGATCGTTTGGATCTCGCTCTCAGGATACGCATGAGAGAGGATTTGTTGGTAGCTCCACCCTCTCTGTGCTTGTTCTTGTGCTTCTTCCCAAGAGAGTCGGTTTAATCCCGCATCATCAGCATGATAGTAGATCGGAGGACCTTTGAGAACCAATTCGTCGGTAAATCGCGATGCTTGCAACGCTTCCGCCGATGGGCTGTTGGGTGATACGCGCTGTGTGCGGGTTGAGTCGGTTATATGCCAACACCCTTTTTCAAAATGTCCGTTTTGGAAAAGATAGGTTCGCGCGGCCACACCCAACGCATACGCGGCGGAGGGGTAGGTCGTATCCGCTTCTCGATCAATCACCCGAGCGACATAATGGTTGAGACCGAATCGCCCTTTTAACCGCAACCCTTCATCGGTTTTATCAATACCAAGCGGCTCTTTTGTGTTGATGGCTATCCGATTACCGTTAAAGAATTCGAGACTAAATCCTCCCACCAACATGCCGCTATCTACCGACGTTCCCTCTTTGGTTCGGATCGATTTGAGAGGATACTGCGCAAAAAAATCGACATCCACACATTCTTCCTCCAAAAGAGGCGAATGTGTTTTGTCGATAGCAGTGAGTACTTTCCCTAGCTCTTTGGCATCGGTTTTTAACGCAAGTTGACTGTTCCCCGCCCCACCGAACCAAAACGGATTTCCGCCGGCCGACCACCCTGCGGCTCCGCCGAAAGCGCTATTATCCTCTTTGTGCCATGAATACGTTTTATAACGCACCCCGCTCCCCAAATCATCCGTTGCATATCGTCCGTATCCGCTAAGCGAAGTTTCAAGCATCGCCTTACGTGCCTGCAACCGTCCTTGGTGCGACGCACTTTGCAATACCGACAAAAGCTCTTTAAGATCGATTTTCGTTTCGGGTTTCAGCGATTCAAGATCACGGATACTCGTGAGCTGCTTTTTATTTTCCCAATAGCTTTCCCACATTTTGGGATCAATATTAAGCCGTTTTGGGTCGAAGTACAGTCCGCATGAACGGGATAGTGCACGGTCACGATCGATGGATGAACCTTCCGTACAACAATACTGCTCCTCTTTCTGCACGTGAAGATCTCCGCTACAAACATAAGGCTCTTCGCGTGCTTCGGTATCGACAAGATACAGATAGGTAAACAGTTTCCATAAACTCCCCAGTGGGATTTTCCCATCCTTGAAATCGCTATGCAATGCTGTTTTGTCAAAACTGTGTGTATGAAGGTTTTGTTTCTCATCCAACCACGCTACCTCCCCCGCATAGGTGCATGAGGAGATGAGCAGTAGGGACAATATGCCCCTTTTAGCGGATGGTGATCGTAGCACGGTTGTCTGTTTCATACGCTTTTTTATTCGGTTGATACATTTGATAGTATCGTACCGGAGGGAGGGTAAATACCCCTCTTTGTGCCGGGCGGATCAGGTGGTTGATCACTCTTACCCCTTTGAGTTTATCGACCGGAACACTATACCCATGAGGGGAGAGTTCGTAGGTCGCTTTTTCAATCGGAACATACGTTTTGGAACCGATAAAGCGGACATTGACCCCCCATGTCGCACTATCCGCCGAACATCCCGGAGGCAAAGCCGCTTCGATGAGACCAAAGTTCAGGGTAGAGGATGCACTGCTATTGAGAACAATCTGATCCAAGTAAACCTCGTTCGTATCCAAAGGGGTAGCAGCATCAACAGGGATAAGATCATACTGTACGGCGGAAGCGTCAAACGAAACGGTTTTTGCTTTTCCGCTCGGTTTTGGAGTCACTTTGCTCAACCGGAAAAGTTTACGCGTGATTTGTATCGGCAAAGTGGAGACTTTATTATCAGTGTTTTCATAATCGACCACCGCAACCAACCCTTTTGCAGGAGTCACACTAAGCATTGTCGGGATAGAACCTTTCCACTCATAGACATTTTTTCCGCTCACGGTACGCGAAGCTTTCCACGCCGATCCCAAAACAATATTTTTAGGTGTTTTGAGGGTTAGCGGATGTTTTTTCGTCGGGTTATCAAGCGCGCGATACACCCATGTCATCGTTATGGCACGGTCCATTGTCGCCGATTGGGAACGTACCTCCTCCAATACCTCATTTGCTTGTGTCACCGGAATATAGTGCCCCATGAGTAACAATGCTTTCGATAACGGTAACGGAGTGTTTTTGAGCCGCTCGATCGATTTGGAAAGTTCGACAGTCGCTACGGATGATTTACCCGACTCTTTGAGAACGTTTGCCACCAAAATTTTTGCCATAGCGTGATGCAGTTCATTGTTTTCGCTCGTCATAATCAGACTGTCGATCATAAATCGCTCATCCTCACTCTTTGACAACGGAGGTTGTTTCGCAAGGTCGTCCCACAATGCTTGCGCGAGAGAGTGAACCGGAAGTCCCATTTGTTGCATCCAATCGAGCATTAACGCACGTCGAAACGGCGTATGGATCGATCCATTTTCTCGGTACACCTCCAACAAAGCGTTGTAATGTTCCTCTCCCATATTGATATGCAACGTACGGCTGGCATACCAATCGGCATAATAGGCATAGGTCGTTAAAAACGCGTCTCCGTTTTTCTCAGGGGTACTCCACCATCCGAATGTCGCATTCGGTCCCGCCATGTTCGCCAAGCGGAAGCGATAGGTGTGCAACCGCTGGGTTAAAAGTTCTCTAAGCCCTTCATCTTCAGGGAGAAGAGAGTTTACAGCAAGCGAATACGGGATCAGTCGGCTGGACGTTTGCTCCACACACCCATGAGGATATTCGATCAGATCATCTATGATCCGACGGAAATTATCATGTGCTCCATCGGTAAATTGGAGCTTGATATTACGCGCATCGGCAGGGAGTGAGAGCGGTGTTTGTTTCTGTACGATCGGGATGCTCACCGAATTTTTGTTTTGCCAAAAAGCAGGGGCAATGTCCATGTCGACATCAAGCGCATCGAGCGTTTTTCCCTCGGCGTTTAAAGATAAAGAGAGTTTTTTATCGCTTGCAGATGCAGCCAACGGAAGCGAAATAAAATTGATCCCTTTTTTGAGCGTAATCGCTCTATTATAATTAACACCTGTTCCTTTGGCAATGAAGTTGAGGGTCGTATCTCTTGTCCCTTGATTAAAAATCGCTACACTGGCGTTTGGCGAATCGTTCGGACGAAGCCAATTCGGACTGGTCCATTTGATATACGCCGGTTTATTGGAAAAGATAGAAGCACTGCTTTGCCCCACGGTTCCCATCGTATCCATGCCCCGCACTGTAATGCGCCAGCGTGTAAGCGAATCGGGCATCGTAAAGGTTACACGCACATGTCCATTTTCATCGCTTGTTAGATTCGGATTCCAAAAAGCGGTATCAACATCATCACGTCTTGGACGCTCTTGCATTTTAATCGCACGCTGATGGGTACTGTTCACTTTCGGAAAAGAGGCGCTCATAGGAGGTTTAGCCAAATCGTATCCGATAAAACTCAAACTTGCCGTCGTACGGACGTTGTTACGGCGCGGATGATAAAAGAAATCAAACATATTAGGGGCAATTTCGCTTTGCAATACATAAATCATCTCATCCACCACACCGAGTGAAATCGGTGTATTTGGAGATAGTTCCGTCCCGTTGTATGCCGTAATGTCCAACGTCACTTTCTCCCCCGGCGCATACGTAAGTTTGTCCGCTTTGACTTTAAAATTCAGTTTTGGTTGCTCCACTTTCAGACCGCAGTTTTGGAAAACATAGTCGTTGCCTTTGACATAAACGACCGAAAGGGTGATATTCGGCGCATAGAGTTTTTCGATAGGAACCGAGACCCTCCATTGTGTATCCGATAAACGTTGCGCCTCAATCCAATCGCTTTTTCCGCGCATCAGTGCTGTTTTCTCGACCCGATCACGCTCCAACGTGAAGAGCGCTTGATCGACTTTTTCCGGGAAAGTAACCAATACATTGGCTTTCTCTCCCTCAACATATGAGGCTTTATCGCTCACCATTTGAATAGAGCCCTGAGGAGCTTTGATCCCTTTACCGCTAACATAATGGGTACGGGCACCTAAAATATTTTTCTCTCCATCTCTCAATGAGACGGTGTAGGTTCCCGGCACATCAAATACAATATCAAAATTTTCTCCATTCGTGAGCGGCTGACTAAACGATTTGCGATCTTCCAACCGGAGCCAGCTCACCGATACCGGTTTGGCTGATGCCGTCGAAGCACTCTGAAGCGATTTGATTTGAAATGCCACTTTTGTCTTAATCTCTGAAAACGATTGCACTGCGCTGATTTGATACGTTCCCGCACCTCGCTCGATCAGCAGCTCTTTGTTTGCACGTACACGATACGCTGCCCCATCCGTAGCAAGTGCACTTAGGATATAACGACTTGGGTTTTTGGCAGGCGGTGCAGAAAACAATGCTACCCCTTTTGCGTCCGTTGTCAGGGTTGCGGTGGTGAGTTTGAGAGGAAACTCTCCGCCATATCCCATGCTCCCCTCGATCATACTGAGCTGTTGGGCGCGGATAGTGAGATCGACGGTCGCATTAACAACCGGCTTGCCATCGGGATAGGTGAGCTGTATTTTTCCACCGATCGGTTCATTGGTTTTAAACTGAGGTTTATCCCCGAGGATCGTCATCTCAAAATGGGGTTTTTGATACTGTGAAACTCTAAAAGCGGCCGTATAGGTGTTGCCATCAACCACAAACCGTATTTCATATCCGCCGCTTGATGCATTATCGGGAAGTTTAAAGCGTGTTTGCGCCCCCGTTTGTCCATCTAGCGATAGGGTTTTATGTTCCACCGGAAATCCGTTCGGATCAAACACCTGCAATGATAATTTCCCGTTTTTCAAGGCGACCGAATCCCGCGCCGATACGAATTGGCGACCGTAAAATTTGATATTTACCGTGTCCCCCGGACGGTACAGCGGTCGATCGGTGATGGCGTAGAGTTTGGCATTATAAATTTCACTGTCATAATAATAATTTTCGGAGATGAATACTCCCCCCTCGGTATCTTTGCCGAACACATACGATTTTTCAGGACTTTGCCGCTCGAAACTGACTAGACCGTTTTCATCGCTCTCCCCGTCCCCAAGCGTCCCGATTCCATCGCTCCAGATTGTTTTAACATCCTCTACAGGTTCTGATGTTTTACGGTTCACCACCCATGTGAGCAGTTGCGCATTCGATATTTTGGTGATCGCTACCGAATCAGAGACGAACATAAGCGTCGTCGCACGATGATCCCCCACCATCGCTTCGACGAGATAGAGTCCGGGAGCTCTTTTCCCCAAAGGGATAAGAACATTCCCCTCATGAACTCTGATGAAGTTACTGCTGCTTCCGGCAAGTTTGACCCCCTCAGGCGGCTGTATCGGGTTGGCTTGATGCACGGGATAGCGAAAACTCTCCACCAACGTATGATTCGTGAGCGGTTTGTATTTAGGGTTATATACTTTCGGTGTTGGGGCTTTACTGAGTGGGTGCGCGCGTACTTCAGGGACATTTTTGGTCACGATGTTGCGTACCTCTTTGGTAAATATCTTTCTCCATAATTCACGTGATTCTTGCCACAATTTATCCCACACCAAAGCCAGCGCATTGGCGATACTCCACCCTGAATAATTCGGTGCGGTATTGATACGGTGCAGATTTTTTTGTGCTTGTAAAAATCCCAACGGGTCTTTGACTTTATAGACATACACATCCACTCCGCCGTATTCATAAACACTGCTCATCGATTCAGCCTCAAAGCGGACACTCGATTGCTGCGTTGTGCTAAACGTCGAATCACTCAAAAGAAAGAATGGACTGCCGTCATAATCTTCTTCGTCGCCATACCCGTTAAAGATAGCGAAAACGAGAAGGAGAAGCAGTTTTGTGATAAAGCGGGTTGATTTCATAGGTTCTCTTCCGTGTTGATTTATGCGGTTAAAAAATTAAATCGGTAGTAGCCGATAAAATTAGGGTTTTGCGTACTAGGATGCCACCTTGTATCGGGCCAACGCATCAGCTCCGGCAGCACAATACTGCGTAAGCCGTTATCCGAAGGGGTCGCTTCACCCGTATGATACGCAATAAAATTGCCCATCCACACCATAATATGCTGGGCATCGCCTTGATCGTAAAAAAGGAGATCTCCTTGCTTAACAACATTATTATCTTTGCCTAAATAGCGGGCATTCTCTTGCACCAAATCAATGGCGCTGACATAAGCCCCTTTGGTTCCATCAAAGCGTTTCCATTGATGCCGCCATCGCGATTGCTCTTGGCTGAGTACCAATTCCTGCGGCAAAGGTGCCCATCCGAGGTTATTGCTTTTTTTCCATTTCAAATCGTGTGATTGCAACGATTCGGCTACGGCAAAACGGACCATCCCGACACAATCACGCTGTTCCCATCGAGGGTTAGGCCCTGCTTTAAATTGTGCCGAAATGATACGCACCATCCATGCACGAAACACTCTGGACTGTTCAGGGGTTAGCTGAAATTTTGAAGATTCTCCTCCCCACAATGAGGCCGATACTATCATCCCCAGCGAGGTGGCTAAAAAAACGCGACGGTTCATGGCGTTACCGTCCCCGTTTTCCACTCCAACGGTATCCACGGTTGCTTCGGTTGAGGTGATTTTGAAAGTTCCAACGTGTAGCTCGGATAGGCGGATAGAGCTTTCATCCGTGGAGGTAACAACTGCTTTGTGGCGGATAGTAAATTAGCATTGCCGTCTTGTTCTACCGACGCTATGATCTCCCGTTCAACCATCCGAGAGAGCGGTTTAGGGGTAATGAGCCCAATCGTCGAAGAGGTGGTCGAGGCATGGTCGGTAACGTTAGGGAAACGGTGCGCTATCGTGTCAAAACTCTTGATCACCAAATCGCGATCCGGAGAAAAAATAACATACCCACTGTCACTTCCGAGTGATGCCAAATCGGCTTCTCCGCTCCAAAGTATCGCATTAGGACTCTTTTTCCCTTTGGTCTGTGTAATGTTTTTGTCATTTATAGCCCAATTTGCCAATGAGGACAAGGTCGTATGCAGTTTTTGTTGATCTGCAGCGGTTCGAGTAATAAACAGCGGAGAATAGATGTCGGACTCTTCGTACCAACACACCAGTGCCGGTCCGCTAAAGAGGAGCGGATCTATTTTCGGTGCAGCTTTTTGCGTCTCTTGCGCTTGGGCGGTTAAGTTCCCCAATTTATTCCAATCCAGAGGGAGCATCGCACACGTACTCGGATTTGCCGGAGCGGCTTTCCACAACTCGCTATCGCTTATCTTTTTTTCATCCAGTTTATTTCTATCGACCCCCATCGAGGTTGACCAGCTCGTGCCATAATCAAACCGAAGGGATTGGATAGCGGGGATAAATGGGCTATACCCGAACGCTAACGCCGAACTTCGGATAATCATCGTATGTTTGGAAGTAGCCTTATCCAATGCAAACTCTTTCGATAAGCTCTCTTGCGTCAACCACCCTTCCAGTGCGGTTTTAGCACTTTTGGGTATTTTATTATCTTTGCTGAGAAACAGCCCCGGATCGGAGAAAACGATCAATTTATCCCCATGGCTTATAAACAGATAGGTTCTTCGAGGATTGATTTGCAGAGAATACATAGGGAGCTTGCCAACCGATGTTTCTACCTCTGCAACCAACGAGAGCTGGGTGTCTTTGAGTGCAGCTTTGGCGATTTGCTGCATCACTTTGGTAACGATATTTCGATCAATAATCATCACATAGTGGCGCAATGCCCCTTTTCCGTCTTTCCAATACGCGATTTGTGCAGGTTCATTAAATACACTCTCCATGAGCTTATCACTCCATACCAAATCGTGTTCATACGCTATACGCTTCAAAGTACCGCTCAAACTCATGCAGTCTTCATGATGCTCATAATAAAAAGCCAAATCTTTCGTAAATACATCTCGAATGATCGGCGTTTTGAGCAAGTCCTTCGGCAAATCGGACAAGCGCTCCGTACGGATATACCCATCGGGATGTTGCAAATCACACATCAGTGCCGAACCCGCATATATAAACTTGGGGCTATTTTTTTTCGGCAACGTCACGGCAACAAGGGCAAAGACCGATACGGCGGTCACCATCATCAGAATAGATTTTTTTTTCATAATGGGTAGAGACCTTTAGCTAGTAGTTGTTATTTTAGAACACATAATATAAAAAATTAACTTTTTTTATTATAAAAAAAGCAATAATAACCATTAGTCAATGTTAAATACTATTTTAATTTAAGTGGGTGTATAGTTTCGCAATTTTACCCCTTAGGAGCACCTATGAGTCTTAACGAATCATCGGAAAAATCACCGTTAGAGCGGCTTATCTATCTTATTTCCACAACATTTATCGCACTGGGTATCGCTGCGATTTTAACGGGAGGGATCACGATTTATAACTCCCTCTCGAACAACTACTCAAGTACTATCGAGGTTACTCCCGAAGAAGTGAACACACTGCTGTTGCAAAAAAGTGCCAAAAAATCCGCATCCGAGATCGATACGGCGAC
>NZ_DASUIQ010000080.1:0-4413 GCF_036279695.1 Sulfuricurvum sp. | reverse complement strand
GAATCTTTCGGAGACTATTTCAGCGAACTGCTCACCGAGATAAAAGGGAAAACTAAAGCGACCGATATTGTCCTATGCGGCACCTATTTTGCCGGACAGTCGCTCTTTAGCCGTCTACAGAGAAATTTGAAGGCAACTCCTATTTTAATGAATACGAGTTATCCGATTGGGAAGGAAAATTGCGTTGTCGGCGGTATTTTCTTATAAAATTTTAGTTAAAGGGATAGTGCAAGGGGTCGGATTTCGCCCGTTTGTCTACCGTGAAGCAACCCGTTATGCTATTGTCGGATTTGTCTGCAATACTCCAGAGGGTGTCGTGATCGAAGCCCACGGGACGCAGTGTGAGTCGTTTATAAAAGCGTTAAGAGAAAACCTCCCCGACCGTGCTCGTATCGATTCGATGGAGATTGAAGCGTCTGAATTTGCGCCGTTCAGCGATTTTGAGATTCGTGAGAGTACTTTGGGATTTGGATCGGTTGCTATTCCTCTCGACACTGCTTTGTGTTCCGCCTGTCAAGCCGAAATGGATGATCACTCTAATCGACGTTACCGTTATCCATTTATCAACTGCACCGATTGCGGCCCTCGCTATACTATCATTCAAACCCCTCCCTATGATCGTGTCCGTACCTCGATGAAACATTTTACGATGTGTTCGGAGTGTTTAGAGGAATACAACAACCCAACTTCTCGCCGTTATCATGCCGAACCGATCAGCTGTCCCAATTGTGGTCCTAAACTAAGATTCCTTGATAATAGAGGAGACGAGATTGCGGGAGATCCGATTGCTCTTGCCGTAGATATGCTCAAATCGGGAAAAATCATCGCTCTCAAAGGGCTGGGGGGATTTCATCTGATGTGCGATGCCACTTCGGATACTGCCGTGGCGGAATTGCGACTGCGCAAACACCGTAAAGCCAAACCGTTAGCGGTGATGTTCGGTTCACTCGAACAGCTTGAAACGTATGTATCGATCAATGAGGTGGAAAGAAACCATATCACGGGTTCCATCAAGCCTATCGTGATCGTTGATGCTAAAGCTGGGACAAACTTATCCACTCAGATTGCCCCCCATATTCAGAGATTAGGGGTATTTCTCCCCTATACCCCGCTTCATCGGTTGTTGTTTGATCGAATAGATTTCCCCCTCGTCGCGACGAGTGCCAACATCAGCGATGAGCCGATAATGATCCGCTCTTCCGAGATAGTGAGTCGGTTGGCTCATGTCGTGGACGGTATACTCGATCATGATCGCACCATTATCAATGCCCTCGATGATGCGGTGATCCAGATTGCCGAGGATCGGGTGGTGATGTTGCGTCTGGGGCGCGGATTCGCCCCTCATACCTTTGCTTTGCAACACCCTTCCGACAACGCGGTTTTAGCTCTCGGTGCACATCAAAAAAGTGCGATTGCACTGGGAGTCAAAGAGAACATGATCCTCAGCCCCCATATCGGAGATTTGGGAAGCGTGGAAGCCGATGGTTATTTTGAGCGGACGGTGCAAACGTTCAAACGGTTTTATGACGTTGAACCCTCTGTGCTCGTACACGATCTCCATCCGCAGTACGCTTCGAGTGTGTATGCTCTGTCGCAAAAAAAAGAGCACTACGGCATCCAGCACCATTACGCCCATATCCTTGCCTGCATGGCGGAGTATGGACTGAGCGAAAAAGTACTCGGCTTTGCGTTTGATGGTACGGGGTACGGAGCGGACGGGAGTCTGTGGGGGGGAGAGGTGATGATCGCCGATACACATGGCTATGAGCGGATCGGATTTTTAAAACCGTTTGCCCTCTTAGGCGGGGACAAAGCGATCAAAGAACCGCGACGGATTGCCCTGTCGCTGTTGTTTGAGAGTTATAGTCTCGATGAGGTGATGAGTCTAAAATCACCGACGGTGGAAGCTTTTTTACCTCATGAGATCCGAACTCTGCACCACATGTGGCTCAAAAATATCAACGCTCCCCGTAGTTCATCGATGGGAAGACTTTTTGATGCGGTAGCGTCTCTAGGGGGATTCGTCCAAAGCCTCGATTACGAGGGGCAGGGGGGGATGATGATGGAGTCGTTTGTGGAGGATTCCATCACCGAACCGTTTATTTTTGAGGTGCATGAGGGTGTGATAGACCTCTCCCCTATGGTTCGAGAAATTATCTCTCTAGAGGGGGATAAAACAGAGATTGCCAGCCGTTTTATTTCTACGGTAGAAGCGATCATGAGCTATTATGCCGATCAATATCCTGCATTGCCGATAGTTGTCGGAGGAGGGGTATTTCAAAACCGCGCTTTGATGGCACGGCTCTATCGCTGTTTCAGTGAGGGGCGGTTTTATGCTCAACAGCAAACGCCGATTAATGACGGCTCGATTGCGCTCGGTCAGCTTTATTACGCATTACACAATACAAAGGAAAAGTATGGACGCTAAAGTAGCCCTAATCGGTTCAGGGAACGCATTTTTTATGGATGAGGGGATCGGATTGTATGCCGGTAAATACTTCAAAGAGAACTTCACCTATGATCCGCCGCTCGATGTTGTCGATGGGGGGACGCTTGGGTTTCGTTTGATGCCGCTGCTCCAAGAGTATGAGCACGTGTTGATTGTCAATACCAGTTCCGATGATGCTTTGGCGGTGGGGACGATAGTGGTGATGAGTGGCGATGAGCTGATAGAGCATCAGGGGATCAAAAAAACGGCGAACGAAGTTGAGATTACCGAGATGCTCCAAATCTGTTCGATGGCGTCTCATTGTGCGGCAACAACAATGGTGAGTATCGTCCCCGAAGACATTATCAGCGTCTGCGTCGATATAACTCCCGCACTGCGTGCGCATTGGGAGAGCTATATCGAGATGATCGTATCTGAACTCGCCAAATGCGGTATTACGGCTACGTTAAAAAATGAGGTTATGAGTCTGGATGAGATCATCGAGCAGTTTGCTAACCCTAGTATCGAACACTCCAAAGGATTCTGATGAGCACAGTGGTATTGGGGGTCGGCAATGTCCTCGAAGAGGACGACGGGATCGGAATTTACGCGTGTGCCTTTCTAAATGCCAACTATACCTTCACCCCCGACATAGAGATCATCAACGGCGGTGTTGAGGGGATCAATTTGCTTAACCTCTTTATGGAGAATGACCGTATCATTATTCTCGATACGATCAATCTCGATGATGAGGCAGGGAGTATCTACAATATCCCATCCTATGAACTCAGCGGTTATGGGCTTAACAGCGGCGGAGCACATGAGGTAGGGGTGATGCAGTGTCTGGATATGATCGAGCTGATGGGACAGAGCCTCCCCGAATCGAACGTTATCGGGATTATCCCCAAAAGTATCACGTTTCATATGGGACTGAGCGATGAACTAAGTAAGCATTTTAATAACTATATAAATACAGTTATTAACTACTTAAAAACTATAAATATCAGTTCTAAACAGAACGAATTGCAAAAAAGTTTAGAGGAAATTATCGAAGAGTTTAAATATCCGAGCCGGTAGGGTGAAGAGGGTGACCACCGCTCAAGAAGCGGCGGCGAGTTTGAGAGAGGTTTTAAAAAGCAGACTCTTGTGCATTCGCAGGTGATGGTTCCTCGTTTGAAGGGGGGATCGGTGTTTCATATTCCGTTTCGGTATCGGAGGGGGTATCACTGTTATCCGTCGCCGGAGCTACACTTTGGTTTGCTTCGACAACCGTCCATGTCCCCTCTTCGGGATTAAAGATTTGCTCCCCTACTACGAGTGAAAAATTTTCTTCACCACCGGAGAGCATTGAAGCAATACCGACGGTTAGCACTCCGGTTAAAACAATTGTTCCGAGTATAAAGAGGGCGATGGTGCTTGATTTGATTTTTGTCTCTTCGGTTGAGTTTTTAGGATTTCGTATCAACAGCAGTGCAATCATAAATAAGCCAGAAACGATCACTCCGACAGAGATAACTCCCAGTCCCAACATCGTTTTTGCACGTTTTTCGGACTGATGTTTTTTGGCAACTTGTTGCTGGAATTGGTGTTTTTGTGAATAGATAGAAAAATAAACATCCAGTTCTTCTTGGGCTTTCCCTTTGGTTAGATCATCCGAAAAGATCACAAGTTGTTCAAGCGCATCGATAGAAGTTTTTTGATCATACGAACCCACCGCATTTAAAAGATAGGTCGTAATCTCTTTGAATGACGCTTCGTAGTGAGGGTCTTTATCCCCTATACCATTTTGAAATAATACTTTTTTAGCAATTTTTTCAGCCAAATCCACCGCATTTTTATGACCTGTCGCCGTATCGATCTCGGATGCGGATTTTTTGGCACTTTTTTGCAACAGCAGTGTGTTCACTTCTTCGGGAGTAACCTCGATAGTACTTGAGTAGTTGTTCGAGAGGGAGTTATAAATCGTGATCCCTCCCGTTAAAATC
>NZ_DASUIQ010000079.1:0-12849 GCF_036279695.1 Sulfuricurvum sp. | reverse complement strand
TTAGTCAACCCCTCCGCCAAATATGAAGCGGCTGTTTTTTTATCGTTTTTGATCGCAACAGTGATGGGAATCCTCGCCTTGATTACAGGTGTTTTTAGCTGGTGGATCAACTACGACTTCTCAATGTCCAGAGCGTTTGTGATTAAGTTGATCGGCGCCCTTTTCACCCTTGTCGTCGGGTTGATCCCGATTGTTCAAAAAATGATGAATCCTGATGTCCCTTTTAGCATGGGGCTTGATGGAATAATCTATCATGCCGTTATTTTTATCACGGTTATCTCGATAACAATCGTCGGATATTATGGGGGAAAAATTACCTGGAGGGCGAAAGCATGAGAGATTCTGTTTCGATATTAATCGGGGGGAGTGCGGGGCAGGGGATCGCGAGTATCGAGACTCTTTTGACCAAAGGGTTCAAACGCTCCGGTTTTTATACCTTTTCGACCAAAGAGTTTATGTCCAGAGTTCGCGGCGGAAGCAATACGACGCTGATACGGATCTCCAATAAGCCCATCAATGCCCCCGATTTTAAGGTCGATATTTTCGTACCGCTCGATACAAATGCTTTTTTTCATGCTCAAGAACGGATTACGAAAGAGACATTTGTGATTGGTAAAAAAGGGGATTTTGAGTGCGACTGTATCCTCTACGATCATGATTTGCCCGCCCTAGCCAAAAGCATCGGAAGTCCCATCGTCTCCAATACGATAGCTGCGGCACTGGTTTTCGGACTGCTCGGGTGTGATGGTGCGGTGCTGAGGGAGATTGTTTCGGAATTCTATACCGATGAGTTGCTTGAGATGAATCTCAAAGCATTAGATATTGGAACAGAGTTGGCACATGAGAACGGGAATTGCCGATACTGCATCGAGCCGAATCCTTCGATGAAAGAGAATAATGATTTCTTTTTAAGCGGGACGGAAGGGGTCGGATTCGGTGCGATTGCGGGGGGGTGTAATTTCATCTCCAGTTATCCGATGAGCCCCTCTACGGGAGTGTTGACCTTTTTGGCGAAGCAGAGCAAAAATTTCGGAATTTGTGTCGAGCAGGCGGAAGATGAAATCGCCGCCTTTCAGATGGGATTGGGGGTTTGGTATGGTGGCGGAAGAGCGATCACGACGACGAGCGGTGGCGGATTTGCCCTGATGGGTGAGGGACTCAGTCTCAGCGGAATAACCGAAACGCCGATGGTTGTCTATCTGGCGCAACGCCCCGGCCCAGCGACGGGTCTTCCGACACGGACGGAGCAGGGGGATTTAGAACTCGCCATCTACAGTGGGCATGGAGAGTTTCCGAGGATCGTATTGGCTCCCAGTGATGTGAGAGAGTGTTTTGAACTTGCACGAAAAGCGTTTGAGCTTGCCGATGCGTATCAGGTTCCCGTGATACTTATGAGCGATCAGTATTTAGCCGACAGCTATTTCACTGTCGAGCGGTTTGAAATCGATCCTATATCGCCTCCTCATCACATCGTGAAGACCGACGCGGACTACAAACGCTACCTTCTTACCCAAGAGGGGATAAGTCCTCGCGGGATTCCCGGATACGGTGAGGGGTTGGTATTGGTCGATTCGGATGAACATACACAGGAGGGGTTGATTACCGAGAGTATGTCGGTTCGCAATGAGCAAAACGGCAAACGGCTTAAAAAGATAGAGTTGATCTCTAAAGAAGCGATTATTCCCGAAGTTGACGGAGATGGGGATATCGCTGTTGTCGGATGGGGAAGTACAAAATATATTATCAAAGAGGCCGTTGAGAGAATCGGTGATGAGAGGGTATCGGTGATCCATTTTTCATGGGTTCATCCGTTGAGCGAATCTCAGTTGGCTTTGCTGAGAGAGGGTAAGCAGATCGTGGTAGTTGAGAATAACGCTACGGGACAGTTTGCCAAACTGCTTAGAGCGCACGGTATAGCGATTCATGCACAGATACTAAAATCCGACGGGTTACCTTTTTTCGCGGATGAGCTCTCTGAACAACTCGCATCCGCATTAAAGGAGATCCTATGAGTACACGATATGATCGAATTGTCGAAGACAATGCATGGTGCCCGGGATGCGGAAACTTTTCGATTTTGGCGCATCTGAAAGAGGCATTGGATGAAATGGGACTTGACCCGCTCAAAACGGTAGTGGTCTCAGGGATAGGTCAGGCGGCGAAAACACCGCAATACATGTCTGTGCATATGTTTAACGGGCTTCACGGCAGAGCGCTTCCCGTTGCGCAAGGGGTGAAAGTATCCAACCCTTCGCTGACGGTGATTGCCGAGGGGGGGGATGGTGATATGTACGGGGAGGGGGGAAACCACTTTATGTCCGCGATCCGACGAAATGCCGACATCATCAACATCGTCCATAACAATATGGTCTACGGCCTCACCAAAGGTCAAGCCTCTCCCACATCGCAAAGAGGGTTTAAAACACCCGTACAGACGGAGGGGGTTCATGTGGAGCCGTTTAACCCTATAGCCACGGCGATATCGCTCGATGCATCGCTTGTGATCCGTACTTTTTCGGGGAATAAAGAGCACTGCAAAGCAATGCTTAAAATCGCGATTGAGCACAAAGGGTATGTATTGATCGATATTTTTCAGCCGTGCGTTACGTTCAATAAAACCAACACCTTCAAATGGTTCAAAGAGAATGTGTATGTATTACCGAGTGACTATAACCCTGAGGATAAGGTCAAGGCATTTGAAAAATCGCTGGAGAGCCATCCGTTTCCGATAGGGGTTATCTACAAAAGTCCGCAAAAAGGTGTTTTGGAAGATGCGCTTCGGGATGAAAGTCAGATAGGAAGTAAGCCGCTGTATCTGCATGAAGTTGATTTTCAGCGGCTTAATGCAGAAATGGATAAATACATTTAACAAGGAGTAGAAGATGAAAAAATATGAATGCAATGTTTGCGGGTACATTTATGATCCGGTAGTAGGAGACCCTGATAGCGGTATTGAACCCGGCACAGCTTTTGAAGATATACCGGATGATTGGGTATGTCCTGAATGCAAGGTCGGGAAAGAAGATTTCAGCGAATTGGTAGAGTAGTACTCTTCGTTTTGCTGTTCGAAGAGACAGGATATTTCGCCCCTTTCCAGTCGCTGAATCCGTTTATAAACCAATTTACATTTTGATATCCGAGTTTCCGTACCGCCAATGCCGCTTCATACGAATTAGCACACGATTCGCCGTAGCAATAAAATACAAGAGGCTGTTTTTTGTCTCGTGGGAGCTGAATAACGATATATTCTGCTTTGGAGACATCGAAATAGACAGGGAATGCCCCTTTGATATGTTCTTTTACAAAGTGCCGTTTTTCACGTGCATCAAAAAAGAGAGCGTTTTGGTCATACAGAGCTTTTGCGTGAGCGAGATTGACGACATTAACCCCTTTTGCGATTGCTTCGTCGATTTGAGGTGGAATAATACAGACATCATAGGCGGTTTCAAACAAAAAGCTTTTTTCACCGTCATAATCAACGCCGTAGAGAGCGGCAGAGCTTAACATGCCTGATAGGATAAAGATAGATAATTGACGTAACATAGTTCACTCCTAAAAGTAGAATATTGGGTGTTTAAGACGGTGTATGTTCATTTTTTTGCATAAAATCAACATACTCACATACTGACGTTAAATCATTGCATGATTGGTTATAGCCTGCAATCGGATCATTCAGAAACTCAGACAGATTATTCGAAACGAAACTCCAATTGACGAGCTTCCACCAATTGGAAAGATAGGCCGCCCGTCCGTTACGATAATCAATGTAATAGGCATGTTCCCATACATCACAAGTCAGGAGTGGAATGTCCCCGTGCCGTATGGGGGTATCGGCATTGGAGGTCATTTTGATTTCCAGCATATTGTTATTGCTGATAGTAAGCCATACCCATCCTGAACCGAATAGTGAGGCTCCGGCCGCTAAAAAAGCATCTTCAAATTCTTTCATTGAACCAAAGTCACGCTCGATCAGACCTAAAAGTTCAACGGAGGGGGCTGTAGGTTTATTATTTAGCCCCTTCCAATAAAAATCGTGGTTATAGATTTGTGCCGCGTTATTATAAATAGCGTCACGCGCATATTTTATAATATGTTCAAGAGGTTTATCCTCATATTCCGTTCCCTCAATAAGAGCGTTGAGTTTATTTACGTATCCGGCATGATGTTTGCCGTAATGATAAGAAATCGTTTCAGCAGAGATATAAGGTTCTAATGCCGTTTGCTCAAAAGGCAATTCCAGAAGAGAATGGTTCACGTTAAATCCTCCAATCTATAAAGATGTAGAATATATAGTAATTTATAATAGTTAAATCTTATTGTCTAATGAGAAACTAATGTTGTGCTTAAGAAAAGTTTAAATTAGTAATCAGTTAATTCTTTTAGCTATACTTAGTCACAATTTATCAAAAGTGAACCGATATGAATTTAGCCTCCAAAAACGCTCCCGTAGAAGTCTCCATCCAGCGTATGCAAAAAATATTGAGTGATATGGGATGCGATGTGACCTATTCAAGCGAAAAACACCCCCTTAGCCATTGCTATTCGGTGAATCTCGCCTCGATAGAAGCGCCGAAACATATCTACTCCAACGGAAAAGGGATCTACTCGGAAGCCTCTACGGCGAGTGCTCTGGGCGAATACATTGAACGGCTCCAAACCAACAACTTTTTTATCGATTTCCATCTGCCGGATCGGAAGTATTATCCCGATGAGGTGGAGTTTGATTTGGACGGGGGATACTTGAGCTCTGAGTTGATGGAACTGTATGATCCAAACCATGAACTAAGCCTAGATGAATTGATCGATTTTAACAGCGATACCGAAGATAAAATCGTTGCTTTGCCGTTTAAAAAGCAAAGCAATGCTGATGTGGTCTATTTTCCGATCAATATCCTCAGCAACCTCTACGTCAGCAACGGGCTTGCGACGGGAAATACCGCTGGGGAGGCGCAGGTACAGTCGATGAGCGAGATTTTGGAGCGATATGCCAAAATTGAGATTATCAAAAATGGCTATGCCCTGCCAGCATATAGTGATGAGTTTTTAGTGCAGTTTGAGCGCCTCTACGGCGATCTGACAAAACTTCGGGAGTTAGGGTATATCGTAAACGTTTTGGATGCGTCATTGGGGGGGAAATACCCCGTCACGGCGATCTCGTTTATTAACCCCGCCAATGCGACCCTTTTCGTCTCTTTCGGTGCCCATCCGATCCTCGAAGTGTCGCTGGAGCGGACGATGACGGAACTGATGCAAGGGCGTGATTTGAGCAATCTGGAGAGCTTCGAAGTGCCGACATTTGATATGTCGCTCGTCTCCGAGAGCTTCAATCTCGAATCCCATTTCATCGACTCCAACGGCAAAATGGGGATCCAGTTTTTGAGTGCCAAAAAAAGTTTTGAGTTCTCATCGTGGAACTACAACGGCAGCACTACCGAGGATGAGTTTGCGTATCTTAGCGGTATATTTGAATCGATGGGACGTGAACTCTATATCCGAGATTATAACTATCTGGATTTCTATTCATGCCAGATCATCGTCCCCGGTGTCTCCGAAGTCTATCCGATCGATGATTTGATCTACAACAACCGTAATCGCGGGAAAATGTATCGGGAAATCATTTTGAACTTTGCCGAGTATGATCCTGAGACGGTTCTGGGTGAGATCGAAGCGCTCGAAGATCATCTGAATGTCGAGAAGTTTATCGGGGTGATTTTCGAGGAGAATTTTACGATCGGAGAACTCAAAGCACAGCTTCATCTCTCAGCTGGAAATATCGACGAAGCGGTGAGCTATTTGGAATTTGGTAGCAATATCATGGGGAATCTCATTATCGAGCTTATACGCCTCGAAGAGCTGGGATTAGACCTCTGTGACTATCAACAAGCACTTTATGATCTCTATACCCCTCAAAGAGTTGATAAAGCATTAGAAATTCTCAATAAAGATGCCTTATTGGTTAATACGACATTGCACTGCGATTATGTGAGTATGCTCGGACTGTATGATCGGCTGGAAGTGAAAAAACTAGAGGGGATTTAAAACCCCTCTGTCTCGCCGTTAAAAAGGTTCAAGATTTTCGAATACTCGATAAATGCCTGTTTATAGAGATGCTGCGTGTGGTTGTTGCTCTCATAGAGCTCGCTGGCACTCATTCCGCTCTCTAGCGCGTTTTTGAGCAGTTTTGTCCGTCGAAGATAGGTAAAGGCGAGGTTAGGGAAATGCTCATGGATCTTCTCTTTGATCATCACCGCATCACTGGGAGAATCGATCATGTTCGCGAAGACGAGGATCGTCTTTTCCCGAAAGTTTTTAATAAAAATCAAACTCTTCATAATGGAGTTAAGATCGTTCGTCGTCGGTAGGATAATAATGTCCGATTCTCTTAAAATTTCATTCGCATGAGGATTTTCAAACCCTCCGAAATCATAAACCGTATCGGGATAGAGGGGGATTTTGTTCGGATAATAGCGGGCATTTTTGTATTTGTTTAGTGCGACCGACATATCGTTGGTGGCGTAGCGATAGCGCAGATCCTTGGCGAGCGAAAATGCGAGGGAGGTTTTTCCCACTCCCCCTTTGGTCGATGCGATTGAGATGATAGCCATAGGTACCTGTGCTTTCTTTTTTAGTATCGTATCATAAAGAGTATTTCATCGTCAAAAATTTGGCAGTGTGTCAAATGAAGTTTAGTATACTATATCGGAATAGATACAAGTAAGAGGGGATACCAGATGGCCTATTTTCCAATGTTTATCGATTTGAGGGGGCAAGATTGTCTGGTTGTCGGAGGGGGTGAGGTCGCCCTGCGCAAGATAGAACAGCTCGTGAAGTTTGCACCGAACTTGTGTGTGATCGCCCCCAGTATCCATCCTGAGATTGATGATTTGGCTCAAAACTATCCGATTACGATCGAGAAACGTCCCTATATGAAAGATGATTTAAAGGAGAGGTTTTTGGTGATCGGGGCGTTGGATGATTTATCGGAGCAAGAAAAGATATTCCAATTCTGTACGACTCATCACATCCATGTAAATTGTGTTGATTCCCCATTGCTGTGTTCGTTCATATTTCCCGCTTTGATCGTGAACGATGATTTGTGTGTCGGTATCAATACGGCAGGTCGTGCTCCGGCGGTGAGTTCGGCATTGCGGCAGTATCTCACCAAAATGATCCCCAGCGGAATCATCGATTTGATCGATAAAGTGGATCACATACGCCAAAGCGAACCGATCGGAAAGCCTCGACAAGCAAAAATTATCGCTATTTGTAAAGCATTTTTCGAACAATAAACCCTACTAAAATACTTGTATTTACCTTTTTTATCCAAATCCTAATTTTTTTACTAAGAATTAAAACTCCTTAAAACAGGGGTTTTAACAGTGTAAAAACTATAAAACATACTAATTCAATAGAATTACTTGACAATAGAATAAAAACTCCCTATAATTTCTCCATTCAATAAATGAATGATCATTCACTTATTGTGAATTTCATCAAGTGAAAGGAGTGAACAATGAAAGTTGCAGCCAATGTTACGGAGATAATCGGCAACACACCGCTTATTACGTTAAATCATTTTTCAAACGGATCGACTAAGGTCATAGGAAAGTGCGAATTTATGAATCCCTCAGGTTCGGTTAAAGATCGGATTGGATGCAACATGATCCTCCAAGCACTGCAACGCGGTGAGATTAGCGAAGAGAGTGTCATCATCGAACCGACCAGCGGAAATACGGGGATCGCGTTGGCAAGTGTTGCCGCCAGCCTCGGACTGAAATTGATTTTAACAATGCCGAGTTCCATGAGCTTGGAGAGAAGACGTCTTTTGGCGGCTTTGGGAGCTCAGATTGTTTTGACGGAACCGGAAAAAGGGATGGGGGGAGCGGTTGTAAAAGCGAACGAGTTGGGAGCATCAATCCCCAATGCAGTTGTTTTGCAACAGTTTAATAACGCGGATAACCCCGATATTCATCGTCATACGACGGCGGAAGAGATATGGAGAGATACCGACGGGAAAGTCGATATTTTTGTTGCAGCGATCGGAACGGGCGGGACGATTACCGGTGTCGGAGAGGTACTGAAACAGTATAACCCCGATATTCAGATCATTGCGGTAGAACCCGATGCTTCGGCGGTTCTTTCAGGTGAAGCGGCGGCTCCGCATAAAATTCAAGGTATCGGAGCCGGATTTGTTCCTCAGGTGCTCAATCGAGGTATTTACGATGAAATCATTCGAATTACGAATGATGAAGCGATTGCGACCTCAAGAGCGATTGCCAAAACAGAAGGGCTTTTGGTTGGGATTTCAGCGGGAGCCAATGTAGCGGCGGCGAAAAAGATCGCATTGCGCCCTGAGAATAGAGGGAAAACAATCGTAACGATTTTGTGCGACACCGGTGAGAGGTATTTGAGTACAGAGTTGTATGAATTTCCTTCTGAAAATACGTAAGGGCGAATAAGGAAGGGTCATAATGGGAGAAAAACATTATCGGAGTGTCATAAAAGCGATCTCATGGCGAACGGTCGGGACGATCGATACGATGATCGTCTCATATTTTGTTACAGGGAATTTAGTGATGGCGGTTTCCATCGGTTCCATCGAAGTGCTTACAAAGATGTTTTTATACTATCTTCATGAAAGAGCATGGGATAAAACAAATTTTGGTCGAATCAAAGTGGTAGAAAACGATTATCAGATATAGGGAACAGGATGAAAAAGGATTTTGAATTATTAAATACATGGTTTGAGAATGCATCGATTGAAACGATCCTTTTGCACTTTTTACAAACGTACAAAGCTCGGATTGCGTTTGCATCGAGTTTTGGTGCCGAGGATCAGGTTTTGAGCGACATGATTTTACGCATCGATCCGACGGTGAAAATTTTTACCCTCGATACGGGAAGACTGAGCGAAGAGACCTATGCGGTGATGGATCAGACCAATCGCAAATACGGGATAAAAGTACAAGTGTATTGCCCTGATGCGACAGCTGTTGAAGCACTGTATCAAACGCAAGGGATTAACGGTTTTCGAGAGAGTGTTGAAAACCGAAAAGCGTGTTGTCAGGTGAGAAAAATGGAACCGCTCGCTCGGGCACTTCAAGGGATTGATGTCTGGATTACCGGATTGCGTCGCGCGCAGTCTCCGACACGCGAATCGATGCAGATGATCGAATGGGATGAAACCAATAATCGGATTAAACTTAATCCGCTGATCGAATGGGATGAAGAGAGCGTTTGGGACTATATCAAAACGCATAAAGTCCCATACAATGCGCTTCATACGCAAGGGTATCCGAGTATCGGATGTGCTCCGTGTACGAGAGCGATACGTGAGGGGGAAGATATCCGCGCCGGACGATGGTGGTGGGAGAACCCTGAGCATAAGGAGTGTGGACTCCACTCAAGAGGGAACTGACAATGAAATTTTTGTTGGAAATATTGGATGAGATACTCGATGATGAGTATTCCGAGCGTAAAGAGTTGGCCGACTGGGCTATTTTCATTTAAAAAATCTGCCTCGTTTAGAGGCAAGCTTTAGTGCCATAGCGGCTAGCGTAGGCAAAGGGATTTTATTCCTTTGTCGTACAAAATAAAATAGGTAGAAAAGGAGAAACGATGATACCTCAAGAGAGAAAAACACATTTAAAGGCGTTAGAAGCCGAAGCGATTCACATTATGCGTGAAGTCGTTGCAGAGTTTGATAATCCTGCGATGCTTTATTCGATAGGTAAAGACTCATCCGTGATGCTCCATTTGGCGATCAAAGCGTTTTATCCGGCAAAACTGCCGTTCCCGCTGTTGCATGTTGACACGACATGGAAGTTTAAAGAGATGATCGAATTTCGCGATCGTCGGGTCAAAGAGTTGGGACTTACGTTGCTAACCCATGTCAATCCTGATGGGATTGCACAGGGGATTAACCCCTTTGTTCACGGAAGTGCGGTGCATACCGATGTGATGAAAACGGAAGGGTTGAAGCAGGCGTTGAATTATTATGAATTCGATGCGGTATTCGGCGGTGCCCGCCGTGATGAAGAGAAAAGCCGTGCCAAAGAGCGGATCTATTCATTTCGGGACAAAAACCACCGTTGGAATCCGAAAAACCAGCGTCCTGAGCTATGGAAAGTGTATAACGGTCGAATCCACAAAGGGGAGAGTATTCGGGTATTTCCCCTCTCCAACTGGACGGAACTCGATATTTGGCAATACATTTATTTGGAGCAGATTCCGATCGTTCCGCTTTATTACTCCGCATTGCGTCCGATCGTTGAGCGTGACGGGGTTAAAATCATGGTGGATGATGAGCGCTTTCCCCTCAACGAGGGAGAAGTCCCGAGTATTGAGAACGTCCGTTTCCGTACACTCGGATGTTATCCGCTCACCGGAGCGGTCGTAAGCGATGCAGCGACATTGCCCGACATTATCCAAGAGATGCTTTTGACGAAAACGTCTGAGCGTCAGGGGCGTCTGATTGATGCGGACAGTTCGGGCTCAATGGAAAAGAAGAAAATTGAAGGATATTTTTAATGGCACATCAAGGCGAATTGATAGCCACCGATATCGAGGGCTATCTCAAAGAACAAGAACACAAAGAGTTGCTCCGCTTTATTACCTGCGGGAGTGTGGATGACGGTAAAAGTACCCTAATAGGCCGATTACTGCATGACTCCAAAATGATTTTTGAAGATCAGTTGGAAAGTATAAAAAACGACAGCAAAAAGTCGGGAACGACGGGGGATAAAATCGATCTAGCACTTCTCGTGGACGGATTGCAGAGCGAACGGGAGCAGGGGATTACGATCGATGTAGCGTATCGCTATTTTTCGACCGATAAACGCAAATTTATCATCGCCGATACCCCCGGTCATGAGCAGTATACCCGTAACATGGCGACGGGCGCTTCGACCGCCGATTTGGCGATTATCCTGATCGATGCACGCTATGGAATCGTGACGCAGACGCGCCGCCATTCGTATATCGTTCGTCTTTTGGGGATTCGTAATGTGGTTGTAGCGATTAATAAAATGGATTTAGTTGATTTCGATCAAGCTGTTTTTGAAAAAATTGATACAGAATATCGAACTTTTGCTAGAGAGTTAGGGATCAAGGAGATCTGTTCCGTCCCCCTTTCGGCATTGGATGGTGATAATGTCGTTACTAAAAGTGTGAAAACACCATGGTATCAGGGGCAAACGTTACTGGACATTCTCGAAGAGGTTCCATTAGCCTCGGCTGCGGTGGACGGTCCGTTTCGAATGGTGGTTCAATATGTCAACCGTCCGAATCTTGATTTTAGAGGATTCGCCGGAACGATTGCATCGGGGACAATAAATGTCGGAGATCGTATTACGACCTATCCGTCATTGAAACAAGCGACCATTAAAGAGATCGTTACCTATGATGGAAACCTCGAATCGGCATCGACAAATGATGCGATTACGCTGACGTTGAACGAAGAGATCGATATCAGCCGCGGTAATGTTTTGATCAAAGCGGATGAGTCCATTTTGCAAAGCAATGCGATCAAAGCGAATTTGGTATGGATGGATGATGAAAAATTTTTGCCGGGCAAAAGTTATTTCATCAAACGGGGATCAACCAGCACGAGTGTTTATGTCGAGGGGATCGATTATCGTGTCGATGTCAATACGCAAGAGCGGCATGATGCGGTGGAATTGGGACTGAACGACATCGGATCGGTTCGTTTGGTTTTAGGCGAGCCGATAGCCTTCGATTTGTACGAGGAAAATCGCGAGATGGGAGGATTTATTCTCATCGATAAGATCTCTAACAATACGGTTGCCGCGGGGATGATTACCCAAAGCAGCGAGAAAGAGGCTGCGGTGCAAAGCAATGTATCGGAATTTGAAATAGAGCTAAATGCTCTTGTACGGAAGCATTTTCCTCATTGGAATGCTGCAACAATCGTTTAAGGAGCGATGAAATGGCGAATGAAACAAAAGCAGAACGAATAGAGCGTATTAAACGCGAAAAAGACGGGTTAGAAGTCATCGCCGACATTTCTCGATATGCTGCAACGGGGGAAGAGATTGATCCGGAGGACATCGATCGGTTTAAATGGTACGGTATCTATACCCAAAACCGTAATCTTCAGGATGCAGAGGATGAGACACAGTATTACATGATTCGGGTCAAACTCGAAGGTGGGTATTTGAACGCTAAACAAGTGGAGGTACTGGGAGAAATTTCAGTCGAATTCGCACGCGGCAGCGGTGATCTGACAACCCGTCAGGATATACAGTTTCATTGGCTGAAAATCGGGGATATTCCGGCGATTTTGGAACGACTATCGGTAGTCGGTTTGAGTGTCCTCGAGGCATCGGGCGATTGCCCCCGCAATATCGTGAGCTGTCCGGTCAACGGGATCGATCATGATCAGATAGATGATGTCCGTGATGTGGTGGTTGCACTAAACAACCTCTATCGCGGAAATCCCGATTTTTCGAACTTGCCTAGAAAGTTTAAAATCGGGGTGAGCGGGTGTAACAAACACTGTATCCAGCATGAAGTTCAGGATTTGGCGTTTACCGCGGTCAAAAACAACGATGAGCTTCGATTTAGCGTCAGTGTCGGAGGGGGACAGGCGAGTAACCGTCGTATTGCCGATCATATCGGGTATGTAAAACGTCGCGATATACTCAAAATTGCCGAAGCGGTTGCCCGTATTTATCGTGACTCAGGTCGGCGTGATAATCGCTCAAAAGCCCGTTTAGGACATTTGATAGAGGATTGGGGTGTAGAGAAATTTGTTGAAGAGTTGGAAAACGTCTCCAACGTTACGCTGGAGAGATACGACTCGGCACCTTTTACTCCGTATCCGCGACG
>NZ_DASUIQ010000078.1:0-3734 GCF_036279695.1 Sulfuricurvum sp. | reverse complement strand
CGGATTGATTATAGGACTTAGCCGTAAAAGTGCGGCAGAGTTTTCGTTTCTCCTCGCTATCCCCACGATGATTATCGCTACGGCGTACGATCTTCTCAAACACCGTAACGAGATGGTGGTGGATGATTATTTTATGCTCTCAGTAGCGTTTATAACGGCATTTGTATTTGCCCTCGCAACGGTCAAACTCTTTGTCACCTTCGTCAGCCGCCACACCTTTACCCCGTTTGCGATTTACCGAATCGCTGTGGGATTAATATTCTTCTATTTTGTGACTGCGCTTCCGGCGTGATTGCTTCTCGTCATTCCCGACCTGATCGGGAATCCAGCTTTTTTAAACACTGAGCTTAATTTTATTGGTCGCAAATTGATGAATCAGCATCTGAATGATATTTTGATAAGGGATCGAGTTCTCTAACGCTTTCTTTTTAAGCTCATAAATATCATTCTCATTGACGCGGATAGAGATCGCTTTTTTGTTTTGATTTTTTATGTAGGATTGTAACGCTTTTATCCGCTCATCTACGTTCCCTTTACTCACCCATTCACCGTTTTCAACACTCTCTAAAAGTTCATTTTCATACTCATCCAAAGGGATCATTTTGGAGCTCCTGTATTATATTTTTTATTCATTTGACGCGATGGGATGATTGTTTTTAAAAAAATGGACTCATCATCCTCAACATAAGGAACCAAATAAACATACTCTTTTATCTCGACTAAAATAATAAAGATATTTTGATTCGGATATTTCTCTTTATTTGGGTGTTCGACATCATCCAACAATCCCCCATTCTCAATCGCTAAAAGAACATCTTCAAACCCAATATCCCGTTGTTCTTTTAACAGCTCATTCTTCTCAAGGCTATATCGTATTACTTTGGTTCTAATCATCAATACAGCCTTTTTTATATATACAATGTATTTTATTCTATTGTGTGTTATTTGTCAATGGTATATTTTTTTCGTCATTCCCATGAAGGCGGAATCCAGCTTAATCATAAACATAACAGAAAATATTAAATAACAAAATAGTTCATTGACACCCCTGAGTTTCTCCGCTAAAATAAATTTACAAAAAAATGAAAAAAGGAATTTTAAATGAATGAGAATCAAACTTTATCTCAAGAAAATCAATTACAAGAAAAACTTTTTTCTCCTGTTTATATTTTAGTTGGTTCATTTATCGGTGGTTTTCCAACAGGGTTCTATTTTTATGCAAAAAATTATGGAAGCTTTGGAGATACAGGTAAAAGAAACATGGTTTTGCTTTTTGGATTTCTTTTTACAGTAGGTTATCTTCTAATCACAATTTTCATGCATATAAAGCCAGGGCTAGGTTTTGTAGTTTCAGGTATTATTGGATTTTTACTAGCTCATTTATCAAAAAATTATCTATTATCCAATAATATCGATTTAACACCAGAAAATGCAAAAGTCAATTCTTTTGTTACAGATAAAGAACTTAGACAATCATCTTGGCATTTATTTTTTGGAATTGTTGGCGGTATGGCATTCGCATATATTTTAGCTTTTATCTTATCCGCGATACTTGTTGGATTAGGCATCCTAACGCTCTAATTTTAAATCTATGGATTCCGTATCAAGTACGGAATGACAAAGAGGCGGCAATTCCGTTCGTGGTGAGCTTGTCGAACCATGAACTAAATACCTTTCGACAGGCTCAGGGCGAACGGCATGGATCATTTTGGAACTCCTATTTTGCCCGTAAACCCTTGATATGATCGATCAAAATCTTCGCCAACTCCAACGCTTTGGAGCGGTGTGACAACCCTTTTTTAACATCGTTATCCAACTCTCCGAGCGTATGTTCAAAACCGCTCGGAATAAAGATCGGATCGTATCCAAACCCGTTCTCGCCTCGCAACTCCGTGATGACATCCCCGTGCATCCACCCATGAACACAGCTCTCCTCTTCACGCGAGACGATAGCTATCGCCGCCGTGTAATGTGCGGGTGATGTTTCAACCCCTTTTTCTTTTAGCGCTTCGACAAGTTTGAGGAGATTATCCCGATCACTCGCACCCTCTCCGCCGTAGCGGGCGCTGTAAATTCCCGGAGCACCGTCCAATGCATCCACACTGATACCGCTATCATCGGCGACGACAATCGCATTTTCATCCCCTAATGCCCTATAGACTGCGCGTGCCTTGATCAATGCGTTTGCCTTGAACGTCTCGCCATCTTCAACGATCTCAAACCCCTCTATCAAATCGGTATAGGGAAATACCTCTCTATCGTGTAAGAGGTCGATAATCTCTCGAACTTTCCCTTTGTTTGACGTTGCCAAGACGATTTTCATTTCATTCCTTACAGTAGACTTTAACGTTCGGTGTTTACCCGACGTTTCATCTAAGAGTATATTATAATGCTGAAAATTTTAACGTATCTAAGGTTGCACGGTGTTTAAAACGGTTCTCCCACTCTCCGCGATTCTTTCGCTCCGATTCTTCGGTCTTTTTCTCGTCCTTCCGGTTCTCTCGGCCTATGCGCTGGGTCTAGAAGGTGCCACACCCATTCTGATCGGTGTCATCGTCGGAGGATACGCTCTGACGCAGGCGATCTTTCAAGTACCTTTCGGGATCATGAGCGATAAAATCGGTCGCAAACCGACACTGCTCCTCGGACTTGTCATTTTCTTGGTCGGTTCGATCATCTGTGCGGTGAGTACTGATATTTATACGTTGATGGCTGGGCGATTTTTACAGGGTGCGGGAGCGATCGGTGCGGTCATCCCAGCGATGATCAGCGATTTGGTCAATGAAGAATCACGCGGCAAAGCGATGGCACTCATGGGGGGAACCATTGCAATCAGTTTCGCCGCCGCAATGGCACTCGGACCCGTCCTTGCCGCAGGATTCGGATTTTCATCACTCTTTTGGATCGCGGCTGTTTTATCGATTGTATCGATGATCGTCCTCTTTACGAATGTCCCGACCCCTCCGCGCATCCGTCATATCTACCACTCCACGACCACGACCAAAGATATTCTCAAAGATCCGAATCTCCTTAGTATGATTATCACCAACGGGATGCAAAAAGGGCTTATGACCGTTTCGTTCGTCCTTATCCCTATCTTTTTGACCAATCCCGAATACGGTTTTTTATGGGATAAAAAAGATCTCTGGCAAGCCTTTATCCCCGCGATGGTAATGGGGCTTTTAGCGATGGGACCCGCCGCCGTTCTTGGTGAAAAATACAATAAACCGCGCGAAATTTTCCTCATCTCCATCGTTCTCTTTATCGTCGCATTTACCCTTATGGGATTTGCGACCAAAGGGTGGGAGTTCATCGTCGGAGTGGTGAGCTTTTTCATGGCGTTTAATATGATGGAGCCGCTGGTTCAGTCTATGATTTCCAAATACGCGAAAGTGCACCAAAAGGGTGCAGCGCTCGGTATCGCCAACGGGTTCGCCTATTTCATGACGTTTGTCGGCGGTGCGGCGGCAGGGATCGCGCTTCAATACTCAAGCCGTGAAGTGTTCACCATCGCGTTGATCGTTATCACTACGCTGTGGCTGCTATGGACGCTAAAAATGCAAAATCCGCATAGATATTCCCATCTCTATATCTCGATGGATCATGTCGATATGGAGAAATTAAACAGCTTGGAGCATGAGCATATCGCGGAATGGTATATCAATGAGACCGAACATATCGTCGCGGTAAAATACCGTAAAGACATGGTTGAAGAAGAGGCTATTAAAGCGAAG
>NZ_DASUIQ010000077.1:0-5849 GCF_036279695.1 Sulfuricurvum sp. | reverse complement strand
TTTCGCTTTTTTGAGCGCTTTATTCACTTTGTCAAACACCAAAACCACCGCCATACGTCGTCCGACGTGCGCTTCAGGTTTACCGAATACGCGAACGAAGCTATTATCATCAAACAACTCATCGGCAACATCGATCACCGGCTCGTGAGACTCGACAGTTGATTTAAACGCCGCGCTCGCGCCGTCGCCGTAGAAGGTAAAGCCTAACGGCAATCCAAGTACGGCACGTACGTGAAGTGCGAATTCGCTTTGACTTTGGGTGATAAGCGTTACCATCCCCGTATCGTGCGGACGAGGACTCACTTCGCTGAAATAGACCTCATCGCCTGAGACAAACAGTTCAACACCGAATAACCCTTTGCCGCCCAATCCGTCTGTTATCGCTTTGGCGATTTTTTGAGAACGCTTCAATGCCTTTTTCGACATTTGCATCGGCTGCCAGCTGTAGATATAATCGCCGTCTTTTTGGATGTGCCCGATCGGCTCACAAAATACGGTCTCTACTCCGTTGCGCGCGGTAAGGAGAGTGATTTCGTAATCAAAACGGATAAATTCCTCGACGATCAGCTCGCTTGCATCCCCTCGTGCCTCTTTGGCAATCTCCCATGAGCTTTCCAGATCAAACGGACTGTGTGCGATACTTTGCCCGTGACCGGATGAACTCATCACCGGTTTAATCACACACGGGAATCCGACATCTTCCGCAGCAGCACACATATCCTCGTACGTACTCACAAAATGATAACGGCTGGTTTTAAGTCCCAACTCTTCGGCGGCAAAACGGCGGATGTTTTTACGGTTCATTGTTTTGTTGACTGCTTCCGCGTTCGGGATAACACAAAATCCTTCCGCTTCAGCCGCGAACAATGCATCGATACTGATCGCTTCGATCTCAGGGAGGATGAAATCGGGTTTCTCTTTGCGGATCAATTTGAGCACCGCTTCTTGATCTTGCATATTCACGACATGAGATCGATTGGCAACGAGGTGTGCAGGAGCGTGCTTATAACGGTCTACCGCGATCACTTCGATCCCCAAACGTTGTGCTTCGATCGCTACTTCTTTACCGAGTTCGCCGGAGCCTAACAACATGATTTTTTTGGAATTGGTTTTGAGAGGTGCGCTAAAGAGCATGGATATAGCCTTGTGCAAAATTTATTACACTAAGTGTATCACAGGGTTAGTAAAGGTTTTGTTACAAAGGGAAAAATTGAAGGATGGAGAGGGTTTGTAACCCGAGCGCCGAAGCGCAAGGAGTTACAGGCGAGATTCGTAACGTCGCATCATATAGAGACGTTTTAACATCTTTTTGCGAGCGCTGATTTTGAATTGTTTACGCTTTTCGGTCTCTGTAACGTGGTTACGACGAGCACGAGCTTCAGTAACAATCAGATTACGATCTGTTTGTTTCTTGAAACGGCGGTAAGCAGCATCAAAATTATCATCTTGACGTAAGATAATTCCAGGCATGCAATCACCTACTTTCTATTTAAAATTTTCGAACTGGAATTATAGCGCAATTTTCGAGTAAATAAGGTTCTTTTTACCCTTAATTAGGTTATGATTTATCATTACGTCATTCTGGAGTTTCACATGAGCCCGCGAAAAACATTGCTGTGGTTAGTATTTATCGGAATGATGGTCCCCCCGATTGCATGGGTTTTTCTCGTTTTCTTTTCCCATCTTTTCACCTTTGATGAGCTGTTCTCTATCCTCGTTTCGATCCCCATGACTATCTATATGATCATCGCTACCTCCGTAATGCTGATTGGATTTGGCCGCGCATTTAGCAAGCTCGAATCCCTCATGCGTACGTCACATACCCACGAAGAAGCGGCGGCTATCGTCTCCCGATTGCCCTATTGGTTTTTGATCGGAGAAATGCTCTATACCTTTTTAGGACCCGCCGTCGTCCTCTCCGAAAAATCGTTTATTACCCTTGAGCGGTTTGGACTTGCGCAGTTTGCGGTTCTACCGTTACTTTTGCTTTTTATTATTCCGGTGTTCATTTTATTCGTTATACGGCTCGAACAATGGGTATCGGTTGTCCCCTTAAGCGAGCGGTACCCGTTTATCTCTTTCGGGAGAAAAATGGTTCTTTCCATCTTTACGACTATCCTTGGAAACATTGTTTTGCTGGTTTTGCTAAACACCATTTTGCTCTATTCTATTCCCCATCTGGAGTTATCCACCCTTGTAACCAAAAACATTACGGTAGCTCTGATCGGCATTAGCATATCGGCACTCAACATGACCCTCCTCGTAGCCCAAGTAACCCGTCCGGTAAAAATCCTTACGGAAAATCTAAAGACCGATCTGTTCGATCTGACCAAATCGTTCAACGGATCTACGCGCGATGAAACAGGTGTTATGATGAGCACTCTGAATCGTTTTGTCGCCGAGATAGAGAATTCCGTCTCTCACTCCAAAGAGATTTCCGATGCCAATCTCGACGCCGCACGCCATCTTGATACCATCAATACCCAACTCAAACAGCGAATACATGAGAGCAATTCAATCACCCGCACAACATCCGAACAAGCCCACTCAATCCAGGCGATTGTCAATGAGGGGGTGCATAATTTCACCGTGACACTGGAAAATATGAATCATGCCCTTGAACTCCTCCATCACGGACGGCAAGAGCTCTCTAGCCTATTGAATACCATTTCCCGCAGTACGGAGCTTGAAACAGAACTCGGAAATAAGCTTGAACACCTGAACGTCGAAGCGTCGCAAGTCCAACAAATCCTATCCGTCATCAACGATATTGCCGATCAAACAAACCTGTTAGCCCTGAATGCGGCAATCGAGGCGGCACGTGCCGGTGAACACGGTCGAGGGTTTGCGGTTGTTGCCGACGAAGTTCGCAAATTGGCTGAACGCACCCAAAAGAGCCTAACCGAGATCAATGCAACCATCAATATCATCGTTCAAAGTATTGCCGACGCAACCGAACAGATGCATCTCAATGCCCAATCGATGCAAAACGTTACGATGATTTCCAACAGGGTCGATACCGACATCAACGAAACGGTCAATGCAATGGAACAAACCGATACCCTCACGAAACAAAGTGTCGCCAACTCCCATACCATTGCCCGCCATATCGAGTCGATGCTTTCTCAGATGGAGGCGCTCGAATCGATAACCACCGACAATGATCTATCGATGCAGGAGCTATCTACCATTGTACAAACCATCGAATCTTCTGCCGATGCACTCAATACACGATTAGGACAGTTCAAAACACATCAATAAAGCCCCTTTTCGCTAAAATAGCGTTATGATTACTCAAGACTCCATCGAGGCGCTCAAAGCCCGACTTGATATTGTCGATATTGTGGGTTCCTATATCGAACTCAAACGTGCCGGAAGCAGCTTCAAAGCACCCTGCCCGTTTCACGATGAGAAGTCCCCCAGCTTCGTCGTCAACCCCTCACGCCAAAGCTACCACTGTTTCGGATGCGGTGTGCACGGTGATGGTATCAAATTCGTCATGGAGTATGAAAAGCTCAACTACCCCGAAGCGATCGAAAAACTGGCCGCTTCCACCAATTTTACCCTCCACTATACCGACGATACCAAGCAAAAAAAACGCTCTAATCTCCTCGAAACCCTGCGCGACTGGTATCAAAAGCTTTTGGAGCAAAATAAAACGGCGATGGGTTACCTCCACGAGCGGGGTATTTACGCTTCCAGTATCGAGCGCTTCGGGATCGGATACGCCCCGACATCACCCGAAACGCTCCGATTTTTAGAACAGCGCAAGCTCTCAACAGCCGAAGCGATCGAACAAGGTGCCATCGGACGAGGAGATGACGGACGGCTATTTGCCCGTTTTATCGAACGGATCACCTTTCCGATCCACTCCACCAGCGGTGCTATCGTCGGATTCGGCGGACGCACTATCACGGGGCATCAAGCCAAATACGTCAATTCATCCCAAAGTGCCATTTTTAACAAATCACGCCTCCTGTACGCCTATCATCTTGCCCGTGAAGCGATCTATCGCCGCCGTGAGATCATCGTCACCGAGGGATATTTGGATGTCGTGATGCTCCATCAGGCGGGATTCACCCATGCCGTCGCGACACTGGGAACCGCGCTCACTGCCGAGCATTTGCCCCTGCTACGCAAGGGTGAGCCGAAAATATTTTTGGCGTATGATGGGGATAAAGCGGGGCGCGCCGCCGCGTTCAAAGCCTCCAAACTCCTCAGCGGCTCAGGGTTTGATGGGGGAGTTGTTTTATTTGAGGGGGGACTCGATCCCGCCGATATGATCAAAAGCGGTCAGATCGAAGCCCTTAACGCCCTTTTGCACCGACCGATCCCGTTTATCGAATTCGTCATCTCAGAGATAATTAACGCCTATGATCTCCAAGACCCCAAAGCCAAAGAGACGGCACTGCATGAGAACATCGCGTTTCTCAAAACCCTCTCACCGCTTCTCCAAGAGGAGTACCGTCCGTTTGTCGCCTCCAAATTGGGTATCTCCCCATCCCTGATCCAAGTGGGTCACACAAAAAATATGACCCCTCAACCGATCAATTTTTCTCACCACGATATTTGGGAACTGAGTTTTATCAAAACCCTACTGGAACGCCCCCATATCGCAGATTCACTCCTCGATTTTATTGACGGTACATTATTGCAATATCACGGAAGCGAGTTTGAATCTGCCCTTCAAGGCCGCAGTGACGATCCCCGCCTCAGTGCCCTAATGATGGATGATCGGATTCGGACATTCGAGGGGGATGAGGGGCTGCGAGCGGAGCTTATCACTTTCTTGAGTGCGCACTATAATCGTGAACTCAAAAAAGTGACAACTCAAAATACGGTATCATTCGATCAAAAATCGTACTTAATACGTCAATTCCGTGAGAAAATCGAACGCCTTAAACGGGGCGAGTTAGTGCCTCTCACCTAAACCAAGGAAACTCATGAAAGCCATAGCTCTCTTCAGCGGCGGTCTCGACTCTACCATCGCGGCGAAACTCATCATCGATCAAGGGATCGAAGTAATCGCCTGCAATATCAATACAGGATTCGGTTCGACCAAAGACCGCCTTGCTCACATGCAAAACATGTGTGAACAGATTGGTGCCGAGTTTCGCAGTGTTGACATCCGAGACGAATATATCCGCGAAGTCCTCTTTACCCCGAAATACGGCTACGGCAAAAATTTCAACCCTTGCATCGACTGTCATGCCAAAATGTTTGAAGTTGCTAAACGAGTGATGGAAGAGTGGGGAGCGAGTTTTCTCATTAGCGGTGAAGTACTAGGGCAACGCCCGATGAGCCAAAACAGCGAATCGCTCCAAAAAGTTCTCAATCTCAGCGATTGCGAAGGGCTGCTTCTACGCCCTCTCAGCGCCAAAGCCCTCACGCCGACGATCCCTGAAACACAGGGGTGGGTGGATCGCGAAAAACTCGAGAATATCAATGGACGCAACCGTGAACGCCAAATGGAGTTAGCAGAGCAATTCGGTCTCAAAAACTACGAAGCACCGGGGGGCGGATGTTTACTCACGGATGAGAAGTTCTCCGATAAAATCCGTGATTTTATTGCTCACGATACGTTTAGCGTAGAAGATATACCGACACTGAAATACGGCCGTCAGCTTCGGCTACCTGAGGGGGCAAAACTCATCATCGGACGCAATGCGGAAGATAACGCCGTGTTAGAAGGAATCGAGAACAGCAAGTATATTCATATTACGACCCCTCTCGTAGGACCGCATGCGATGCTATCACGAAACGCTAGTGAAAATGACCGAATGTTAGCGGCAAAACTGGTGTTAGCCTATTGCAAAGCAGGATTTGAGGGGGAACAAACATTGATGTTT
>NZ_DASUIQ010000076.1:0-11406 GCF_036279695.1 Sulfuricurvum sp. | reverse complement strand
GTACATCCGTGGAGGTATTTGCTCACCATCGGAAAGGTTGACCACATCGCGAACCCTTTGAGGGCGAGGATAATCTTCGCCCCCGATTCTCTCTGTACCCGCTCCATCACGAGCAGATTCTTTTCCAAAAGAGCCTCTTCGCAGATGTAACACGGGGTATGGGGGAGTTGAGAGAAATCGATAGCGCTCATGGATAGTCCTGTAATGGGAGTTTTAATGACGTGATTGTAGCATAGAGTTATTTCTGTAAAAATCTTTACTCTCCACCGTTCACTTTCCCCCGCATCTTCTTGATATTCCCATGCTTCGTTTTGCTGTCCATCCGTCGTTTCTGTGAGTTGCGGGTCGGTTTGGTAGGGCGGCGCTTTTTCTGAACAACAGTGACGCTTTTGATAAGCTCTCTGAGACGTTCCAATGCTGATTCTTTGTTCTCTTCTTGCGAGCGTGATTCTTGGGACTTGATATTGATGATCCCATCTTTCGTAATACGGTGATCGGTAATCTCGAGGAGCCGTTCTTTGTAAAAGTCGGGAAGTGTTGAGGCGTTAATGTCGAAGCGGAGGTGTATCGCGGTAGAGACTTTGTTGACGTTTTGCCCGCCCGAGCCTTGGGATCGGATAGCGGTTATCTCGATCTCAGCGTCGGGGATACTAACAGTGTGGGAAATGTTCAGCATAACAAACCTCTGTGATAGGAGATGTTATCTCCCCCGTCCGCCCGATTTTTTCGGTGAAGGTTTTTTCGATACAGGCTCTTCCCGAGCGACACGAGGTCCCCGTTTGCCTGCGAATTTCGGCTGTACCGGTTCCTTTTTACGTTTGTTTCCGAACGCTCCGGCAGTTTTGCCTTTTTTCTCTCCCTCTTTGGAGAGACTTTTTCCCCGTGTTTTGACCAATGCGTTATCCGCAGGGGGTTCAAATCCGCTCACCAAGATCGTCTCGACATTTTTGCCCAGCATCGTTATGATTTTTTGCCATGAGATATGCTCTGCGGAGGAGAGAAGCGTGATAGCAAGTCCCTCATTCCCCGCACGACCTGTGCGTCCGATACGATGGAGATAGTCGGTACTGACGTGCGGGATGTCATAGTTGATAACAACGTCCAACCCCTCGATGTCTAGTCCTCGCGCCGCAATATCGGTTGCAACAAGGATACGGGCAGACCCTTCTCGAAACTCGTTGAGGGCACGATCGCGCGCACCGTGTTTTTTGTCGCCGTGGATCACCACGTTTTTAAGCCCGCTGGCGGTAAGTTCAGCGCTCACTTCGTCCGCTTCGACTTTGGTACGGGTAAAGACGAGAACCTGAGGATAGTTGTTCGAACCGATCAAAAAGGATAACAGCTCTTTTTTACGCTCTTTTTCGACCGGATGGACGACTTGACGAAGTGTCATATCGGCGGCTTTGAGGTTATCGATCTCAATCAAAAGCGGTTTTTTGAGGATTTTTTCGCTCAACTGTTTCACCGCAGGGGTCATGGTTGCCGAAAAAAGCATGTTTTGGCGTTTGATCGGGAGAAGATCGATGATTTGCCCCACTTCACGGATAAAGCCCATATCGAAAATCGTATCGGCTTCATCGAATACCAAAAACTCGATCCGTGACAACGGAACGTGTCCCTGCTTGTTCAACTCGATCAACCGCCCTGGAGTAGCGACGATAATATCGACACCCTCCCCCAACTCTTTCGCCTGACGCGCCATATTGGCTCCGCCGTAAAGGGCAATCGTCGTGATCTCTAACCCTTGCGCATACGTTTTTATCGCCTCTGCCACTTGGGAAGCAAGCTCGCGTGTCGGAACGATCACCAATGCTCTGGCACTGCTTTGTTTGATTTGGCTCTCGCTAACGAGTTTATGGAGGATCGGTAGGGCGAATGCCGCCGTTTTACCCGTCCCCGTTTGGGCGGCACCGAGAATATCACGTCCGCGAAGTATGAGAGGAATAACCTCTTTTTGGATCGGTGTCGGCTCAGTATATCCGAGCTCGATCAGTGTGTCGAGAAGATGGGGAGTTAGCCCTAAAGTCGTAAATGACATAAGATAGTGTACCTTTTTGGTATTTTGTTAGAGAATGTTACCATTTTGTCGCTTCAACCCTCCCTATTTTGGTCTATTTTTTGCTACGATGTCGCCATCAGATTACAGGGGACAGAATTGAGAGCATTACTTGTGTTAGCCGCAACCATTTCATTGACATGGGGAGCGTTAATCAGCGGAACGATTTTAGATAAAAATACGTCAAAACCGATAGCCAACGCTATCATCATTTCGCAAGGTAAAGAGTACCGAAGCGACTGTAACGGGTCATTTAAAGTTCCATCTTCTCCGATTATCGGTGTACGTGCCGTAGGATACGAACGAAAGTTCTATAAAAACGGCGGGAAAATGTATTTAAACCCGTTTAATCCTAAAGCCCTTTATCTTTCCAGCTTTGGTGCTACCAGCAGCAAACTTATGGGAAATGCTAAAGAGTTGATTAAATCAACCGAGATCAATGCATTGGTCATCGATATGAAAATGGATCGTGGACAGATCGCATTTAAAACCGCCAATCCTATCGCCAATAGTATCGGAGCGCAGGATGTCATTTTATTCAAAGACATCAAAAAGTTTGTCGCCGATTTGCACAAAGAGAAGATTTACGTCATTGCTCGTATCGTCTCATTCAAAGATACCCCTTATGTCACCGCCTATCCGGCCATGGGTGTGAAAGCAGCTAACGGGTCACTTTTTAAAGACAAAGAGGGGCTATATTGGATCGATCCATCACGCAAAGAGCCTCGTGAGTATATTCTCAACATCGCGGCAGAAGCAGCCTCAGCGGGATTCGATGAGATTCAATTTGATTATGTCCGTTTTCCGGATGCCAAAGGGGTGAAATTTTCAGTTGAGAATTCTCAAGCCGAGCGGGTCAAAGCGATTAGCGGCTTTTTAGAAGCGGCACGAGCGCGATTAACCCCGTATAACGTTTTTATCTCTGCCGACATCTTCGGATATGTCAGCTGGCATAATGCCGATATTGAGATCGGTCAGCGTGTCGATGCCCTCTCTCCGTATGTCGATTATCTCTCGCCGATGCTCTATCCATCAGGGTTTAATGCAGGTATCCCGGGACACCCCGATCCGGTCAAAGCCAACTATGAAGTAGTCAAACAATCGCTCGATAAAGCGCTGGAGAAATCAGCGACATCGCCGAAGTCGTACCGTCCTTGGCTTCAAGCGTTTCGCGATTACGCATTCGACCGTCGCATTTATGGAGCAAAAGAGATTCGTGAGCAAATTTCCGCGAGCGAAGCGTTCGGAAGTTGTGGGTGGATTTTATGGAATCCTCGCAATGTTTACAGTTCCGACGGATTAAAATAAAAAAATAATTGCAATTTTTTTCTAAAGATTTACCTGTATAATGCCAATGCTATAATATAAAACTCTAAATTATACGTGTAGGCATTAACAATGGTTGAATCGGACATTTTTATCGGAAGACAACCTATCTTCGATAAAGAGGGTAAATGCGTATCGTATGAACTCCTTTACCGCAGTACTCACGAGTCAAGCGAAGCTGTTTTTTCCGATAATGCAAAAGCGACTGCCCGTGTCATTATCAATCTCATCCACAATATCGGTCTCTCATCCATCATCGGCACTAAAATCGGCTATATCAATATCGACGAGCAGATCATCCTAAGCGATGTCTTCTTATCCCTTCCCAAATCCAAATTTGTTTTTGAAATCTTGGAATACACACAAGTTACCCCTGCCGTGATCGAGAGAGTGCATCATTTGCATGAGCTTGGATACCGTTTCGCCCTGGATGATTTCTCCTGCGAACCAGAAAATATCAACTATTTCAGCCCCCTTTTCCCCTATGTAGACGTCATCAAAATCGATTTACTCGCCGACAATCCCATCAGTATTGAGGAAATTGTCGCCCTGTTCAGCTCTCATAAAATAAAACTTTTAGCGGAAAAGGTAGAGGATAAAGAGACATTTGATCGATGTAAAAAAGCGGGATTTGATTATTTTCAAGGCTTTTTCTTCGAAAAACCGACTATCATCATCGGAACCAAAATAGAGCCGTCGGTTCTTAATGCTATTGATGTGATCAATACGCTTTACACAACGACCGATATGAATGTGATATGCGATAAGTTTTCATCCTATCCGGAACTCACCTTTAATCTGCTGCGCTATATCAATTCTGCCGAATTTTCTTTCAGAGAAAAAATAACGAGTATGAAACAGATTCTTAACCTCTTGGGACCATCGCGTCTTCGCTCCTGGCTCGGTCTCTTTTTATATTCTACCTCTCATGATGAGATGTTCCAAGAAGCAATTGTGGATGCGGCTAGATTTCGGGCCCATATGATGCAGGAATTGGTAAGTGTTTTGGGTAAACCCGAACTGGGAGACGAAGCTTTTTTAACCGGAAGCCTCTCTTTGATTGATACCTATTTACACATATCTATGTCCACTATCATTGATAAAATTCACCTTGATCAACCCATTATCGATGCATTAGTAACACGGAGCGGATATTTTGGAAAATTATTGCTGGTCACCGAAAAGCTCGAAAAAACGGACGATATTCACCTTTTAATCGATAAATTAGCACTCAAACTCAATCTTCGACCTGAAACGCTCTACACACTTTACACTAATGCACACAACTATACTGTTCACCCCTAGCATTATGATAAGAAATTTTGATCAATTTTTATACCAACAAATAGTGATAAAAATGCTACAATCTCAGAAATTTTTGAGGGATCTAAATTGAGCGACGCTAGTGTGAATGATAAAATTTTTTCGCTTCACGATCAAACGATAAGTACGTTACGTTCATTAGGTCTCCCTCCCCTACCGAATCACTATAAAACCCATTTTGATAAACTTCTCAACCAACAAGCCCCAGAACTCCTTCTCGCCGTAAAAAGTGACTATGATATTTCTCTCACAAGCGATGAAGATTTAACCCGCTATCTCGACATAGCCCATCGCAGCATTGAATCGTTTGTCGAAGCACATGCCGATATTTCCCATGTTGCCGGTTTACAGGAAAATTACATCAGCAAAGCGTCCAAAGAGGGGGTAGATCGATGTGTTCAGTTTGTTGACGGGCTCAGTGAATTAGGTCACAATATGTCGCTTGAACTCAAAAAAGCGCAAAGTAAAATCGACGAGCTCAGCAGTGAATTAGAAAGTACTATAACGCAACTCACTATTGACCCTCTGACAAAAGTGACCAATCGAAAAGGGTTGATTGAAGATTTAAACGGTGCTATTCAAGCCGGATCAGGTAAAACGCTTCCGATGGTGTTACTGATGATTGATGCCGATAACTTTAAAATGATCAATGATGAACACGGCCACGTCGCAGGGGACAAAGTGCTCTATTTCTTCGCACAAAGCATAAAGTCGGTCATACGAAGCGGTGACAAAGTATATCGCTACGGCGGTGAAGAGTTTAGTGTGTTACTCAACCGATGCGATAAAGAACAAGCCTTTGCCGTAGCCGATAAAATCCGCTCAAAAATCGAAAAAAGCCATCTGATTTATGCAGGCAAAACGATGAAAATGACGGTAAGTGTCGGGGCAACCATGCACCGTGAGGGAGATACCTATGATGACTTTGTCGCTCGCGCCGATGAAGCATTGTACCGTGCAAAAAATGAGGGGAAAAATCGCACGATTTTAGTGGATTAAGCGTGAAATATTCTCCTTTTTTCCTTTCTCTTATCCCGTTATCGCTCATGGGAGCAGAACAACCATCCGCATTAAGCTCTCTAAATGAAGATTTGAGCGCGACAGAACAACTGGCAACCCAAACCAATCATAATATCGATTATCAACCGTTTATTTTATCGGTATGGGAACAAAAGGATCTTCTCTCTTTTGGTGTCCACTCTCTCAAAGATGCTCTAATGCTTCTTCCCGGTGTCGATATGATGGCAAATACCAACAATAACCGAACACCCGTAGTCCGTGGTTCAAATCCCCTTTCTTACGGTCAAACCAAATTAGCGATTGACGGTGTGGTGGTCAATGACCGTTCAGCGGATACCTATACGGGTTATCTCGATTTTCCGATCGAACTTATCCAACGTATTGAGGTCGTCCGTGGTTCGGGAAGTTTTATCGAAGGGGTAAACGGCTACTCAGGCACCATCAATGTTATCACCTACGCAAAAGATGAAAACAGACTGCAACGCGGTTCGATTTTTGGAAGTTTCGGAAGCGATAATGCGCGACAATCAGGTTTTTGGTACACTCATCAGGCCTCTGATTGGAAACTCTCCGGCGATTTCTTTTACCAAAGCAATGATACGATCTCTCCTATACCGGTTACCGATAAATACAACCATACAGGCTATGCTCCGCTGGGCAGCGAACAAATCGGCTTAGGTCTCTCGTTGGTTTATAATGATTTTTATCTCAAAGGGCGTTTTAACCACTTTAAGACCGGAAGCGCGTTCGGAAATCTAAGTGCTTTACCCAATAGCGATGGAACACAAACATTCCCCGCTTGGTACATCGAAAGCGGATATACGCATAGAGTAACCGATACGTTGAGCGTAAATGCTAAAGCAGGGGTTATGGAAGACGGATGGGAAGAAGATTCTAGATTGCTTCCTCCCGGCACTTATAATGCCATCACCTATCCGAGCGGATTTTGGGCTTATACCGATTTTAATACCCGATTACTCTACGCCAATATTTCCACCACCTATTCCGGTATAAAGCATCAAAAGATTACACTCGGCTATAGTGAAAAGTATGAAGATCTCATTAATATGTCTACCATTACAACAAATAAAGCCGGAGGATCAACACTCGTTGATTATACACTCAGTGCTCCGTTTATCAATGCAGGATTGGCTTGCCGTCATACCGATGAGTTTTATATTAACGATACCATAGACATCAATGATCTATTAGCACTCTCTTTGAATCTTGGGGGGACAAAAGCGTCTAATATAGAGTTTGAACCTTATGCAAGGGCTGCTTTGGTCTATCAGCCCTACCGCCAGCATATCGTAAAATTTATGTTCGGCAATAGTTTCAGACTCCCTTCTTTTCGGGAACTTTACAGTCAAAACAATCCACAGCAAGTAGGAAATCCAAATTTAGAAGCTGAGCATGTCATTTCCTATGAGACTCAATACTTGTATAAACCTTCGGTAGATACGACATTCGGACTTAATCTATTTTATCTGAAAAACACCGATCAAATCACCCCCAATACCACCAATAAAATGTATCAGAATATCGGTCAGCGCAACATCAAAGGGTTTGAGGGTGAATTTCGCGGAAGTATCACAGAAAATGACCTTTTGTTCCTCTCCTACAGCTATATCAGAGGCGAAACGTTTAAAGGGTCTGAAACGACCGACTATCTTCCTTACGCTTCAACACAGTTGCTCAAGGGGGGCATCTCGTATGCTCTGACGCCACAGATCAATGCAAGTGTTGTTGGACGCTATAACAGTGGAAAAGAGCGACGTCCCAACGATGCACGAAAAAATGCGATGGACTCATTCGCATCATACGATCTCATTTTAGGGTGGGAAGGGACTGAGGGATTCTATCTCCAAGGTGCTCTGAAAAATGCCAATAACGCTATCTATCGTTATATATCGCCTCCAGCCACCTATGCGGATGACTATCCGGTAGAGGGTCGAGTATTTTGGATTAGAGGCGGTTGGAAATTCTAATGCGGATCATACTCCTTTTGATCTTCGGATTTATTATCGCATCGGCACAAGATACGCTTATAATAAATGCCCATATTCGTATGCTCCCTAAAATCATGGCGTTGGATACACGGTTAAAAACTTCCTCATCCAAAGTGATATTCGCGGTAGTATACGATTCAAATCGAAAAGCTAATGCCCAACTCATTGCGGATGAAATCAATAAATTTCATAACGGAAGAGTTTCAAATATTCCCTTTATCGCTATCGCTCAGTCGGCGGATGAGATCGTGGAACGTAAAGATATTGCTTTTGTCTACACTACTCAGCGATGCAGTCCAAAATCACTTAAAAAAATCGCGGAATGGGGAATATCCAACAGTGTCCCCACATTTTCATACGATGTAGCCGATTTAGAATACGGATTATTAGGCTCCATTGCGATTGAGCGTTCATCCATCATTTACATCAATAAAAGCACCCTAAAAGAGGGGAGATTCCATTTTGAAAACACCCTATATCAAATCGCAAGGCTTGTAGAATGAACCGATTTAAACATGCCCGCCTTTCGACAAAACTCTTTATGGCGCTTATTTTTGCAGCCGTAATGATCTTTATCGCCATTACCTTAGTCACTTTTTCAATCGTTCGTGATTTAACCATGAACTCCCAAAAAGAGAAAGCGACGCTACTCCTCGATACGGTGAACCCAGCCGTTTCGCTCTCTCTCTTTTTAGGGGTGAATGATTTAGGTGATAAACTCTCGACTATTACCCAGCGCGATGACGTCATTGCACTAAAAATTTCCGATTTAAAAGGGCATATTATTTTAAACTATGCTCAGCATGAGCGCTCTCAATCGTATCAGAGTATCAATATCACTGAAAATTTGATGGAACCCTCAACCCTAAAACCGATCGGTTCGATCACGCTAACCTATTCCGGTGAAGAATTTACCAAAGCGATGAGCCGTTTTTATACCTTATACGGTTGGATTTCCGTCACTGTTTTCGCTATTTTAGGATTAATGATCCTATGGATCAACCGCCTTTTACTGCCGATAACCCTGATCGCTTATAAAGTTCGGAACTTTAAACCGGGGGAACAAATAACATTTGACATCCCCTACGCACAACGTGAATTTACCCAGATTATTCATGCATTTGAGATGATGCAAGAGCGTGTCATCCAATATTCGGATGATATTGAGTCTATCAACAAAAACCTTGAGCTTAAAATCACCGAACAAACCCATAAAGCAACCCACCATTTGTATTACGATACCCTTACGTCATTGCCGAACCGAATCAAACTGCAAGAAGATTTGCAAGTAGAATCGATCAGTACGGTCGCTATCTTGAATATTGATGATTTTAAAGAGATCAACGATTTTTTCGGTATTGATGCTGGAGATTGGCTCTTAACCCAAATTGCGCATTGGCTCCGTGAAATGAAACTAAAACCTTACCGTATCGGGGGAGATGAGTTTGCCTTTCGTTTGAAAGAGGGTCGTACCCATGCCGAGTTTCGACATGACATTGAGATCCTCCTCTCTTTACTGAATGAAAAACCTTTTATGATTGCGGATGAAACCGTTCATGTTCGAGCGACTATCGGAATAGCACTCGACAGTGATAAACCGCTCATTCATGCCGATGTCGCACTCAATAAAGCTCGCAGTTCAAAACTCCCCTACTCTGTATATGACCCATCCGAAGGGATTGAACAGCAGTATCAAGCCAATATTGCCATGTCTGCTCAAATACGTCAAGCTTTGGTTGAGCACCGCATCGTCTGCCAATATCAACCTATCGTCTCGTGTCAAACCGGAAAAATTGAAAAATTCGAAACCTTGGTACGCATTCAAAATGAAGACGGTTCGCTGATCGCACCGTATGATTTTTTACCGATCGCACAAAAAACGAAACTCTATCACCATATTACCCAGGAGGTTGTCTACCAAGCCTGCCATCTGTTTGCAGCACGCTATGAGCAGTTTTCAATCAATCTCTCCAGTAGTGACATGCTCGATCCTCGGACAGTTATTACCATTGAAAATATTCTACGCCAAACCAACACTGCCAATCGGGTCATTTTTGAGATTTTGGAATCGGAGGGGATTGAGAATTTTGACGAAGTTGCCTCGTTTATCACACGGATGAAAGCTTTGGGGGTGAAATTTGCCATCGATGATTTCGGAACCGGTTACTCCAACTTTGAAAATATTCTCAAACTCAGCGTCGATATTCTAAAAATCGACGGCACTTTGATCAAATCTATCAATGAAAACCGTCGCCATCGTATTGTTGTTGAAGCGATTGTCGACTTTGCTCACCGCATCGGCATTGATACGGTAGCCGAATTTGTATCCTCAGAAGAGATTTTACAAAACGTAACTGATTTGGGAATTACCTACGCACAAGGATTTCATACGGGGAAACCGCAGTTTTTACATCAACAACTGATGTAATCTTACTGCATTAGCATATTATACGTCTGATAATTGTTCTTACCCTTCCCTTTTGCCGCGTACATTGCCGAATCCGCAGTACTCATGAGAGTCTGTACATCGGATGAGTATTTCGGGAAACAACTGATTCCGATACTCGCACCGACTTTCACTTCATGACCTTCCAAAACTACCGGCGTTGAAACGGCCTTGATGATTTTTTGAGCGATATGAGCGACCGATTCATGATCGGAAATACTCTCGATAATGATGGCAAACTCATCACCGCCGATCCGAAATATACTATCGTTTTGGCGCATCGTATTAGTGAGACTCTCACTCACGTGCCGCAGGAGTAAATCTCCCACATGGTGTCCGATCGTATCGTTAACGATCTTAAAATCATCCAAATCGATCATCAACAAATAACACGAAGTGCCATATCTCTGCGCATTTGAGATTGCTTGGACGATACGTTCTTCAAAAAAGTGACGGTTGGGGATTCCGCTCACCCGATCATAATACGCCAATTGTTGCATCGTCAAATCTCGATTATGAATCTGCGTCATCATCTCACCGAACGCCCGAGATAGGTTCCCCACTTCATCTTTGGACTCAACCGAGATAGGGGTAGAATAATCATTCTCTTCGGTTACTTTTTGCGTCGCTTCAATCAATTCCATAAGCGGCTCGGTAATCATCTTACTGATACGTTTGGCAACCATGCGTGCCAACATAAACCCAAATAAGGTTGCACTCATGATAATGAGGGCAAACCATTCCAGTCTCGTATACAGTGAATTTAGACTGCTCACTAAAATCAAAGAACCGACATGTTCTGAACGCAAAAAAATCGGTTTCTCAATAGTAACACTGCTCAAGCCCAGCCGCTCTTTACGCTCTTTGGAGGCTTGAAATTTTTTGGTTGGTTTACGAAATTTCATCCCCTTGCCATCACCGTAATAGCTCTCCAAAATGGTCCCATCCGATAAGATCAGGTGAGCTTCCCTCATGTCATGAGCGCCGCGCAGTGCCGATAGTGTATCGTGTGCGGCTTCCGTATCTCGAAATGCCATTGCCGCCGCCGAGCTCTCCCCCGTAATCTCCGCTTGTACTCGGATCTCTTCGAGGACACTCTCACGCAAGGCAAAATACTCATACGTCACCATAATGACGACAACGGGAACAAATGCAAATGCAATCCCAAAAACATTAGAATAAATGAGCTTTTTTTGAATCGACCAATCACTCAGTGATTTTTTAAA